>JAUSKS010000066.1 GCA_030646595.1 Gallionellaceae bacterium
TGTCCCGCCAGGTGCAGCACAGGGTACGCTGAGGTGTCAGTGCATCCGACGCCAGCAGACAGCTCAAGCCACAAAGAGAATGTCCTACGGTTGATGACATGATGAATGGTTACGCTGCACGAGGTGATTCGCCAGATGCAGCTTTCAGCCGGAGATATTCACTATCTCCACCACGCACGATAATCCGTGCGGGTACGCCGACTACTGTGCAATCATCTGGAATCGAACGCTCAACCAAAGCATTGGCACCCACCACCACATTATTACCAATGGTCACTGCTCCCAATACTTTGGTGCCTGAGCCTAGATAAACATTGTCGCCTATGGTGGGACGACCATTATTGCGCCAATCTGGCCCTACGCTGACACCCTGGTTGATGGTGAAATTTTTTCCGATTTGCTGGGCGTCTATCAAGATTGCAGAAAAATTATGAATAATAAAACCCTCGCCAATTTTCGTTTCGCGGCGTATACCTATTCCGGTCAGCCCACACACCAGGAAATTTAAAATCAGATAAGGCAGTAAAAGCAAACCCCGCAACGGCGCAAACGATAAAGTGTGCACCCCGTGTCCCAAGCGATATACCAAGCCAGCCAAGGTGCCTAATTGCAGCGTGACCATGATATATTTTTCAATGAATCCGCTATTCATGATGTAGTGCGTACGTTTGCGCTTAAGATCACTTAATGCAAGCTGGTAGCTACCCTTCTTTTTATTGTTATCCACCACTGACTTGAACATCCGGATAATGTTGGCTGTCTGGCCTGGCCCCAGAAAACAGAACCTTGCGCCGCTCCAACGAACGCATAAATGTTTGTGTTTTGCGACGGCCCGAACTGCGCCGACAAACTCCATACAATGCTGTGCTATCAGCATTGCGCTTGTCGGTATATTCCAGCACATAACCATCACGCAGATAACGCGCAAGCGCGTCCTGCATCACGCGATCCACCCGCTTCTCCAGCATGATCTGATAGAGCACAGCGATGCCTTGCGCCAACGTGTCCCAATCAAAATTTCCCAGTATGGTAAGGCGCGCATTGGCCGCAAGGGTACGACGTAGCTCAGGCTGCTCCAGCAGAAAGGCAATGCCTTCGCCCAGATGATCGTGATCATGATCGTCCACCAGATAGCCGTTATACATGTGATGCAAACCCTTCGCACCGCCCTTGAAGCTGACGGTAGCCTTTCCGGCGGCCATGTAGTTCAGCAGTTTCACTGGATGGCCGGGACACTCCGGGCGGGGGACAACCGTGACATCGCCCGCAGCCAGATAGTCGGCCAATTCAGTTAAGGGCACGACCTCAACAAACGTAACATGTGCGGTAATTCCCAGCGCTTGTGCCATCGCTTGATAACGCTGCTGGGCATCGGCATTTTTTACACTGCCGGCAATTAACAAATGCGCATCGGGTTTAAGCTGCAAAGTGCGCTGCATTGCCTTAAGTAAATAATCTATGCGCTGAAAATCATCCAAAGCGCCGGTATACAACACCAAAGGCGCACTGCCCAATCCGTGTTGCAAACGAACCTTGGCACCATTGCCGCGGGCAAACATATCCAGATTGACACCTGCTGGTACAACACGCATGCGCTGTTGGGATACCCCTTGAGCCAGCAAAAAATCCTTAAGCGCATCAGACACTACCGTTACATAAGTACCCAGATGCGGCACAAAGCTATCCAGAAAACGGCCTAACCACACTGCCAGCTTGCGCGGTTTGATAAAATTATAGGTAGGTAATTCGTCGGCCATGCTGTTCACGGCGTTGTACAGCATGGGGCGGCGCATTAAAAATTTTCCAAACCAGCCTATCAAGGCACCCTCGTAATTGTGCGCATGAATAACGTCAATGTTGTATTTACGGATCAGATGAAGTGATTTGATCAGCATCAGCGGGTCATAAAGAAATTTCTCATATCCCGGCCCCACCTTGACTTTTCCTGGTTTCATGAAGGGAACATGGACACGGTGTATATGCACTCCCATCACTGGAATGTCTTCCTTGATCGGATAAGTTAATACATGTACTTCATGCCCCAGCCGTACCAAGGCTTCCGACATTTCACGAATGGATGCAGCCGACCCATGATTGGCTGGGAAGGGGCAAGCTGCCACCATTAATATGCGGTATTTTTTATGCGTATTCATTGAGATTCTCCATACCAACAGGATATAAAATTTTGATGGGTGGCATCGCTTCCACCTTGGCCAACAAGCCACCATAGATGCGCTCCAGCCCCTTGCGTACAGGCTCCGGCTGATCACGCCAGGTAGTGCGGCGCTGCTTTACTTCAAACGGATAACGGCAAGCAAAAAACTTCAACACTTCGGGTATATGTTCGGCCAGTGTTTCATATTTGATCAGAATGACAGGCGCATGGCTTGGTGCATGATTAACCCAATTATCAAACTGCCGTTCCATATTGAATTCATCCGCTCCACGCTCCAGGTAGGCTTCCAGAGAAACCCCACTCAACATGGCTGGGTGAGTGCCACTGCCCGCATTCATGGCGCGCACATGCATGTCCTGATAATTGCGGCGAAAAACAGAGGCCACGGCGTTATAAGGATTACCATAGAGATAACCAATGCGGAGATTAGTTTCAGCGCTGAAAAGCACAGGCGAAAAAGCATGCTCACGCTCTGTTTTATCAACGATAGAGCCTATGTGCCGCGCCAATGCAGTAGACCCCACTCCACCCATGGAAGCCATGGCACAGCGGAACGGCGCTCTGTTCATCAAGCGGCGAATAAACGCCTGGATAGCTAAACCTTTCATAACAATTTTCCCATTTCAACCCGCTGCCGTCAGCGGCAAAATGCGCGCTGGATTACCTACCACCAAAGAATTGTCAGGCACGGCGCTCAATACCAAACTATTCGCACGTACCACCACGTTATCTCCTATCGTTACATCGCCCAGCACTTTGCAGCCAGGCTCCAGATAGACATTGTTGCCTATGATGGGCAAGCGGCTTTTGCCACGGATATTGCCCACTGTCACACCTTCGCACACCGTAAAATTTTCACCTATACTTTCCGCCAACACAAAAATACCGGAGAAATTATTCACCACAAATCCCTGCCCTATGCGGGTATAAGCCTGAATGCTGATACCACTGAACATCTGCACAAAATAGAACAGCACATAATGAAATCCCTTCAGCAGCTGGCTGATCACAGGTAACCGCATCTGACGTGCATACCTACCCAGTCGATACACCATCACCGCCACCGTTCCTCGCTCCAGCCACATGGCTATTGCAGTGCACATGCCATTCACTTCACGGAGCTGATGTTTTCTACTCATATCTGCGGCCACTAATTTCCATGGTTGTTCAAGCTCAGCCTTTTCTTCTGTCATTTACCAACCCTTAGTAATTATTTCCCCGGCCTTGCAATTTCTCGTCTATCCATTGTGTTTCGCGGGCAATAATCCGCGCCGGTACGCCCATGACTGTGCAGTTATCCGGCACATCGCCAATCACAACTGAATTAGCCCCTACCGCTACATTGTTGCCCAGGGTTATCTGGCCCAGCACCTTGGCACCCGCCCCCAAAAAAACATTGTTACCGAGCCGAGGTGGGCCAGGCTGGCCACGCAAATGTCCGATAGTCACGTTCTGAAACACGATGCAATTTTCACCTATGGTTGCTTCACAAATAAAAATGCCGGAAAAATTATGTATGGTGAAACCTTTCCCTATATTCGCCCTGACCGGGATATAAATGCCCAAACCCAACACCACAAACGCTTTCCCGACCAGATAGAAAAGGTTGAGTATCTGTTTGATAACCGGCACCGGCAAATCATGTACCCAGCGACCATAGCGATAAACAATAACGGCGATCGTTCCCGGCTCCATAAAAATTCTGATGTTGCGCACAAACCAGCTTTTCTCCTTGAGAAACCATTCCCGCTTGCGATGCAAATCACCCCGAATATTTTCAAACATATGGGTACCTCTAAAAATTCAAGTTTCTAAGCCAGACAAGGCGCGAGCAAAAAATTGCGACGCAGCATATAGCTAATATGTAAGAAGCAATTTTTTGCGAGCAACGCAGTATGGCGACGAAAATTGGATTTTTAGAGGTACCCATATCAGCGTAGCGAATCTATCAGTGCAGTCAACGACGCCAAACTTTCGAAAGATTCGGGCACTGTTTCCTCCGTATCCATCGGCATTTGGAAAGTATTTTCCAGTTCCACCAGCAGCGATATGCGGCTGATTGAATCAAGATTAAGCGCTTGCGCCGCATCTATTGCCGACACATCATGTCCGGTCACCCGCCCTACTGCCTCACGCACTTGCTGCAAAGTATCCATATTGTTATTCAACCTATTCTCTTCGCCTGACAATCAGCTCTGTTTGCTATAAAGCCGGTACGGAAACTTTTCCGTAATCAGCAT
>JAUSKS010000071.1 GCA_030646595.1 Gallionellaceae bacterium
TCCGGCTTTTTGCGCTGCGGCAAATTTTTCCGCGACCAACTGGCTGCTTTCGCCATACAGGCTGCGCCGCTCAGAGTGGCCGACAATCACATAATGGCAGCCAAAATCCCCCAACATGGAAGCGGCTACCTCACCAGTGTAAGCCCCTTTTTCCAGCTGATGAACATCCTGCGCACCCCATTTTACCGGACTGGCATGCAGCAATTGCTGCACCTGCGCCAAATAAGGGAAAGGCACGCATACCGCACAATCCACCTGCGGCATTTTTGCCATACCAGCCACGACCGCGTCCAGCAAAGCCTTGTTCTGGGCCAATGCCCCGACCATTTTCCAATTTCCAGCAACCAGTTTGCGACGCATGCGACCACGCTTTCAATACGACGAAAGGCGGCAATGCTACCCGCGAAAAACCAAACGGTCAATCTTGCCACAAACACTTGCAGCACAGACAAGGAAGATTTTAGGAGGGTTTGCCAACTGCGCAATCCGGTAATCGGGAAACACCCTTCATGCTAAAAATTAGCTGTGCTCACCACTTCAAAAAAGTCTGGTTTATTTATCTTAATATTCGTATGTAAGTGCTGTCTCTATTGGCTTACAAGCCACACGCATGCTCACCTGTAAAATGTTACAGCTAGACATAAATTCTCTCAAGGAGCTTCATAGCTATGGTTGCAGATAAAGGTTTTTAGCTCCCAGGTTTGCTGCTGCGGGGGAATATCACAAGATAAATAATATGAATGCACCGCTAACCCTAAATTTTCGGGCCCTATTTGAATCTACACCTGATCTTTATCTGGTGTTGACACCCGACTTTACTATCGTGGCGGTCAATGACGCCTATCTTGCAGCCACCATGACCCAGCGCGAGGCCATCCTGAACCGCGGCCTGTTTGATGTTTTCCCCGATGATCCCAATGATACCGCAGCCAATGGCACCCGCAATTTGCGTGCGTCATTGAACAGAGTATTGCAGCAACGATGTGCCGACAAAATGGCCCTGCAAAAATATAATATCCGCCGCCCGGATGCTGACGGGGGCGATTTTGAAGAGCGTTACTGGAGTCCCACCAATTCACCCGTACTCGGCCAGGAAGGAGAAGTACTCTACATTATCCACCGGGTAGAAGATGTCACTGCCCTGGTACAGGCCCAAGTTAGCCAACAAGAAGATAAGCAACGCCTGAGCCGGGTGGAAGAAGCCTTGAGCTTATCGGAAATCCGCTACCGGCGCTGGTTCGAGACCGCCCAGGATGGCATCCTCATACTTGACGCTGCTACTGGCCGCGTAGTTGAAGCCAATCCAGCCCTAAAAAATTTGCTGGGCTATGCCCCACAGGAATTGCTGGGTAAAGAATTGGGACAGCTTGAATCCTTCCAGAGCATAGCCACCACGCAGCTGATGGAATGGCATCAAAAAGACTGCGTGCACTATGCAGATATATCGTTGCAGCACAAAGACGGCCATGCGATTGAGGTGGAGTTTGTCAGCAATGCTTATTCCCTGGATGGGCTGCGGCTGGTCCATTGCAATTTTCGCGACATTAGCGAGCGTAAGACAGCAGACAAATTGATCCGCAAGCTCAATGCAGACCTCAAAGAGCATGCTACCGAAATGGAGGCTTTTTCCTACTCCGTCTCGCATGATCTGCGCGCACCCTTACGCGGCATTGATGGCTGGAGCCTGGCCCTATTGGAAGATTATGCCGACCAAATGGATGAACGAAGTCGCAATTACCTGCAACTAATTCGTTCTGAAACGCAGCATATGGGGCATCTCATCGATGATTTGCTGCAGCTGGCGCGCATGACGCAATCCAAAATGGATAGTCACAAGGTTGACCTGTCTGCACTGGCGCAATCCATCGCTGCAAACTTACAAACCAGCGCGCCTGATCGCGCCGTGGAGTTTCTTATACAGCCTGATCTGCAAACGGTAGGCGACCCCGGCTTGTTACAAGCAGCGCTGACTAATCTACTGGAAAATTCGTGGAAATTTACCGGCAAGCAACCATTGGCCCGCATCGAATGTGGCCGCATGAACAAGGATGGTGCCCAGGTTTTTTTCGTGCGTGATAACGGCGTCGGGTTTGACCTGGCTTATGCAGCGAAACTTTTCGCTCCTTTTCAGCGCATGCACCCCACTTCTGAATTTCCCGGAACAGGTATAGGATTAGCCACCGTACAGCGCATCATCCGCTGCCACAATGGGCGGGTATGGGCTGAAGCCAAAGCTAATCAAGGGGCAACTTTTTATTTTACGGTGGGAGCTATGCCATGAGCCATAAATCCATATTACTGGTGGAAGACAACCCCAGCGATATCGCCTTGACCAAACGCGCATTCGAGAAAAGCCATATTGCCAATGAATTAATTATTGCCCAAGACGGCCAGCAAGCGCTGGATTATCTGTTGGGCCGCGAGGGGCATCCCCCTCTGCCTGAATTACCTGCGCTGGTCTTACTGGACCTTAAGCTGCCCATCATAGATGGGCTGGGCGTATTGCAACAGCTGCGCGCTCATGCAAGTACCCGGCGTTTGCTGGTTGTGGTCTTGACTTCCTCTGTCGAACAGCAGGATTTGGCGGCGAGTTATGACTTGGGCATCAATAGCTATATCCGCAAACCGGTGGACTTTGCCCAGTTTGCCGCCACGATTACGCAGTTGGGGCTGTACTGGCTGGTTATGAATGAGACGCCGCCGAAAGTCACGACATCATAAACCCAGGTTAGGGATAAATAATGCTGTACGGAATCAATATTTGGATGAACCTAGAAACCGTAGTTGCATGGTCATAATTATGCTCTGAGGCAAGCTAGCAACGGGTGTTCCCTCTCCCCAACCCCTCTCCCAGAGGGAGAGGGG
>JAUSKS010000074.1 GCA_030646595.1 Gallionellaceae bacterium
ACCGGCTTGACCGCCCAGCCAGAGAGATGGGTTGATTATATTGTCGTTAAAATCATCTATGACCGTCGGAAAGGCTAAGGCAGGTGTTGCTGGAAGAATGGCCAAGCATGAGAGGGCGCAGACCAAGTTGATTTTTCTGAATTTGTGGGTTGCTTGTTTCATAAGATGCTCCTGAATGAAAAGGCACAAAAGTGTGCCGAGTCAGTATAGCAGCGCGTACTATTACCCTCCATCTTGTTCTTCAGGGCTTGATGAGATGCCTGCATGCTGTGTGTAGCTGTGCTTCTCAACGTTCTTCCTCCAACGCCATCTCAAGCTCCAGCCAGCTTTCCTCCAGCTCGGAAATTTTACTTTCCAAACTTGCATGCAAGATATTTAGCTGGCTGATTTCATCGCGATTCAATTTGGTATAGGTAGCTGGATCGGCGAGCTGGCGGTTGACCGCAGCCAGCTCTGCCTGGGCAGCGGCCAGTGCGCTGTTGAGTTTGCTCTGCTTCGATTGTAGTGCTTTTTTATTTGGCTTAGGCTTGTTAGGTTGGCTTGATTTTTCCACTTGCGGCGCAACAGCTACACTTGGGCGGCGAGTTTCAATCCAGGTTTTGTAGTCTTCCAGATCACCATCAAATAATTTTGCCGCGCCATCTGCGACCAGCCACAATTCGTCGGCCACAGCGCGGATCAGGCTGCGGTCATGCGACACCAGCACCACCGCGCCGGTGTATTCTTCCAGCGCCAGAGTGAGCGCATCGCGCATGTCCAGATCAAGATGGTTGGTGGGTTCGTCGAGCAGCAGCAGGTGTGGTTTTTGCCAGGCCAATAATGCGAGCGCGAGACGGCTTTTTTCGCCGCCGGAAAAACTGGCTACGGGCCGGTCTTCGCTGTCGCCCGCCAAGCCGAAGCGTCCCAAGAATGTTCGCAAGGCCAGCGTAGTTTGTTTGGGTGCGATCCGTTCCATGTGTTGCAACGGTGTGGCGGCGCTGTCCAGATTTTCCAGTTGGTGTTGGGCGAAATAGCCGATGCGGATGTCGGGTGTGATTTCCAGCTTGCCGGAAGTGGGCTGGAGTTCGCCTACCAGCAGTTTTATCAACGTGGACTTTCCTGCGCCGTTGGGGCCGAGCAGCGCGATGCGCGCGCCTGCGCGCAGTACCAGATCAATATTTTTAAATAAGTTTTTTTCGCCATAAGAGAAGCCCATGTTCTCGGCGCGCATTAATAAATCCGGGCTGCGCTCCGGCGCTTCAATCTCCAGCTCGAAATGGCCGTCGGCAATGTGCGCCGGGGCGATGCGCGTCAGTCGTTCCAATGCCTTGACGCGGCTCTGCGCTTGCTTGGCTTTGGTCGCCTTGGCGCGAAAACGGCGTACAAAATCTTCCAAGTGTGCAATCTTTGCTTGTTGGGTATGGAAGGCCTGGTTTTGCTGTGCGATTTTTTCAGCGCGGGCGCGCTCGAAATCGTCGTAGTCGCCAGCGTAGCAATCTATGGTCTGGTCGTGGATATGGGCAATGCGGTTGACGCAGGCGTTGAGAAATTCGCGGTCATGCGAGACCAGAATCAAACTGCCGGGATAGTGCGCCAGATATTGTTCCAGCCACAGAATGGCCTCCAGATCGAGGTGGTTGGTCGGCTCGTCCAGCAATAGCAAATCGGCGCGGTGCATCAGCGCGCGCGCCAGATTCAAACGCATGCGCCAACCGCCGGAAAAACTGCTGACCGGGCGTTGCAGCGTGTCATTGGCGAAGCCTAACCCGTTCAGCAGTTGCGCTGCGCGTGCCTTGGCAACATAGCCATTAATCGCTTCGTAGCGATGCTGTGCGTCGAACCAGGCCGCGTCATGATTTTCCCGCGCCAGTATTTTTTCCAGCAGGCGCAGCTCGATGTCGCCATCCAGTACGAATTCCACCGCAGCTTGATCCGAGTTGGCGATTTCCTGTTCGACAAAGGCGATGGTCTTGCCGGATTGCAGGCTGATGTCGCCGCCATCGGGCTTGATCTCACCGCGTATCAGGCGGAACAGGGTGGATTTGCCGCAGCCATTTTTGCCGACCAGGCCGATGCGTTGCTCGGCAAACGCCTGTAGATTAACGCTTTGCAGCAGAGGTATGCCGCCTTGCAGGTAAGTGAGATTGTGGATATTGAGCATGGCAGAATGATAGCAGACGGGGTACTTGGCATGAGACGCACTATTCGGGCTTGTATTCTATTATTGATGAGGTATTATGGAGGGCAGTAGCTGTCTGGTATGGGGTACGCGCGGCGGCTGCCATTTTGCATCATGCCTCATTGCGAATAATAATTTTAATGATGTCCTTAACAAAAACGGAGATAATTATGGAGAAAGCCGCAGTCAATTCATCAGAATTCAAGCTAAGAAAACACATCCGGCCAGCTATATTGCTGGCCGCTTTGCTAGGGCTAGGGAGCGGAGCAGCATGGGCTACCACTGAGGTGGAAGTTACAGTGCCGGTACAGGTGTTCGCGGATGTCGGTTATTTTGCGCGTACCAAGGGCGCGGCCACTACTACCAGCAATACCAGTACTACCGCTACAGCCACACCACAAAGAAATGGCGCATTCATAGGGACGCTGACCCTATTTGCCACGCCGCAAATTGGCGATCATGTACGCAGCTTGCTGGAGACCGTGGTGGAATATAATGCTGCCGGTACTGCTGCGCTTGCTGTTGAACGCGCCCAGATTGGCTATGCCTACAATGACAAAGCGACGGTGTGGTTTGGGCGATTCCATACTCCTTATGGTTTCTTTAATACGGCTTATCATCATGGCGCGCAATTGACTCCTTCCGTCACGCTGCCGACATTGATCAGAGCCGCCATGCCAGCGCACACTGTAGGGCTATGGATGAATGGATGGACGCGCACAGGTTCCGGCAAAATGACTTATGATGTTTATTCGGGTAATGCAACGCGTGTCACGCCTGCAACATCGGGTACCATAGACCCCAATCATAATGCGGAAAATAACCAGAATAAAAATGTGGGGTTCAATTTGGGCTATAACGGCGGCGATGCGCTGCAAGGGTTGCGAGTAGGTATACATGCATTTACCGGGAAATTTACTGAATGCACACTGGCTACTACCAGCGCATGTAGCACGGCGACTACCCAAACACGAGTAAAAATGTATGGAGCCTATGCGCACTATGATAAAAATGATCTGGAAGCTACGGTAGAGTTGTACCACTACAAAAACAAAGACCTTGATGACCCTGCTGACACCGTCAGTCACGGCAGTTCGGCGGGCTTTGTGCAGGTGGGGTACATGGTCGTGCCGGATGTCATGCCTTATGCACGCCTCGAAAAGACTCGATATAACACGGCTGACGCTTATTTCAACGCGCTGAGCAAAGGCCGCTCTTACCGTATGGACGTGCTGGGTGTTCGTTATAACCTCAATACCAACGCCGCATTGAAAGCCGAGATTAGCCGTACGGATAGTTATAACGTCGCCGGTATCAGTCCTGCCAAAGAACTCCGCCTCCAATATGCGATCCGTTTCTAATAGGGGATAAAGATGAAAACAAAAATGTATACATTAAAATATAGTTTGCTGGCTTTGAGCCTGGGCTTTACGCTATCAGTGTCGGCAACGGCAGGGGATATTTACGTAATCAGTAATTCAGCCACCAAGCTGAGTGCCGCTGAAGCGAAAGACGCGTTTCTGGGCGAGCAACAGTTTATTGATGGCAAGCCGCTGGTCATTGTGAACAATGCGGAAATAACGGATGATTTCACCAGCAAGGTGCTGCATATGGGCACCTCCGGATATAAATTATATTGGGTGAAAAAATCTTTTCGCGACGGGGTGAAACTGCCGATAACCAAGTCCAATGATGCGGAAGTGTTGAATGCAGTGCGCAGCACCGTAGGGGCGATCGGGTATGTCACCAGCCAGCCTTCAGGTGTTAACATCATCCAGAAATATTAAGCTTTCTTTTCTTGTCATTTCGACCAAAGGAAAAAACCTTGTCACATTAAGGATTTCTACCTGTAGTCGAAATGACATTTCATTTTGCTGCCCTGTCATGTGGGCAGTTTTGTTGTAACAGCAGATATCAGTGAAACATTCCTGATACCTTGATCGAGACCATGTGGGACAGTCCTTGCATCCGATTGGAATGTACGACCGAGATGCGCATTGCATTGTTGCGGGTAGAGTATGCGCATTTCCTGCATGACCCGGCCAAGCTCGTCAGCAATTAAACCGTTTGCGCGGAAAATATCCCAGGCAATTTTGGCCCATTGGCAGGCGCTATATGAGGCGCAGGCCTGGGATGAATTTATCGCTGAATTACTACAGCGCCATTATGATCCGGCCTATATAAAATCAATTGGTAGCCATTACCCTGACTATGCAGATGCCCCTCGGCTTACTCTGCATGCTGTGCATAAGCATGCTTTTCATGCCTTGGCCGGGAAGGTATTAGGATGGGTAGTTAATAATTCTGAAATATGTTATACTATACAATGTAGTAGATGCCGAGGGTTCATTGAAGTAGTAATTACCACAAGGCTTGCAGAGTAAACCAGGTCTTTATCGAATACTGGCACCTCAGCCAGCATACGCGCAGAACCCCCATGTAATATGAATTCCCGATTTGGTGCGAACAAGCTCCACGTTGCATTGTGCTGGTGCATTGTTGCATCTGGAATAGTTCGGCACTCCATAAAATCAGGCTTCTTCCGGGTGGCACAAGTCTTGCCTAGTTAAAATACAAAGCAAGACCGGATCGTGGAGGAATGAATTAATTATTACGTGTGCTGTCGTACGAAAGGCTTTTGCGAGTGCGATATGTTTTTGGCTGCTATGGGTGATACCCATGCGTTTTTAAAGTTGATTGGCAATCATGGATAAGATCGGGGCTTATCAGGTAAGCATTTCGAATTAAATTTTAAGGATAAAAATGTGTAGTACAAATGTTGTATATACAGGCGTAAAACTAAG
>JAUSKS010000114.1 GCA_030646595.1 Gallionellaceae bacterium
CACTTCTTCGGCAACGAAGAAAAAATAATTTACGACATGTTCAGGCTGACCGGTAAATTTTTTGCGCAGTTCCGGGTCTTGCGTAGCCACGCCCACCGGGCAAGTGTTGAGATGGCATTTGCGCATCATGATGCAGCCTTCAACCACCAGTGGTGCAGTAGCAAAACCGAATTCATCTGCGCCGAGAAGTGCGCCTATCAACACATCGCGACCCGTTTTGAGCTGGCCATCTACCTGCAAAGTAATGCGTCCGCGCAAACGGTTCAGCACCAGGGTTTGCTGGGTCTCGGACAGGCCCAGCTCCCACGGCGTACCCGCGTGTTTGATGGAGGAAATAGGCGAGGCACCCGTGCCGCCATCATGTCCAGAAATGGTGATATGGTCAGACTTGGCCTTGGCCACCCCAGCAGCTACCGTGCCTACACCGACTTCGGAAACCAGCTTGACGGAAATAGAAGCGCGCGGATTGGCGTTTTTCAAATCGTGTATGAGCTGCGCCAAATCTTCTATGGAATAAATATCGTGATGCGGCGGCGGCGAAATCAGCCCCACGCCAGGCACCGCAAAACGTAGTTGGGCAATGTACTCGGATACCTTGTGGCCGGGTAACTGGCCGCCTTCGCCGGGCTTGGCCCCTTGCGCCATTTTGATTTGTATCTGGTCAGCGCTATTCAGATATTCTGCGGTCACACCAAAACGGCCAGAGGCCACTTGCTTGATTTTGGAACGCAAGGAATCGCCTTGCTGCAATATCTGGTCAGCTTCGATGCGGCCCTTGCCGATGATTTCGGACAGCTTGTCGCCGTCTTTTACCACCTTGAAGCGCGCCGGGTCTTCGCCACCTTCGCCGGTATTGGATTTACCGCCGATGCGGTTCATGGCGATGGCCAAAGTAGTATGCGCTTCGGTGGAGATAGACCCCAGCGACATGGCACCGGTGGCAAAACGCTTGACGATTTCTTTGGCTGATTCCACTTCGTCCAGTGGCACAGGCGCGCCTGCTGGCTTGAGTTCAAATAAGCCACGCAATGTTTTCAGATGGTGGCTCTGGTCATTGATGAGCTTGGCGTATTCCTTGAAGGTCTGGCCATTGTTGGTGCGCGTAGCATGTTGCAATTTGGCGATGACATCAGGTGTCCACATATGCTCTTCGCCGCGCACGCGGTAAGCATATTCACCGCCCGCTTCCAGCGCATTGGATAACACCGGGTCATTACCATAAGCAGCCAGATGAATACGCATGGCTTCTTCTGCGACTTCTGCCAGGCCGATGCCTTCAATCTGCGTGGCCGTGCCGGTAAAATATTTTTTCACAAAACTGGCATTGAGGCCGATGGCCTCAAAAATCTGCGCGCCACAATAAGACTGGTAAGTGGAAATACCCATCTTGGACATGACTTTGAGCAAGCCTTTATTGACGCCTTTGATAAGGCGCTTGCCCGCATCCTTGCTGGACAAACCGGCGGGCAAATAATCTGTCATGGCGGCCAGGGTTTCATAAGCCAACCACGGACACACGGCCTCGGCACCATAACCCGCCAGCAAAGCAAAATGATGCACCTCGCGTGCCGAGCCAGTATCCACCACCAACCCGGTGCTGGTGCGCAAGCCGACACTGACCAGATGATGATGCACTCCTGCGCAAGCGAGCAAGGCCGGGATAGCCACGCGCTCACGCGCCACTGCGCGGTCGGACAAAATCAGCACGTTGTAACCATCCGCCACCGCTTTATCAGCCGCAGCGCATAAAGTTTGGATAGCCCGCTCACAACCTGCCGCGCCCTGTGCAGCAGGGTAAGTCATGTCCAGCACCAACGATTTATAACGGCCTTCCGTCAACGCGCTGATGTCGCGCAGCTTGGCCAGGTCTTCATTGGAAAGCACGGGTTGATGCACTTCTAATCGCAGCGGCGGGTTAGTTTCATCTATGCCGAGCAGATTGGGCTTGGGGCCGATAAAGGAAGTCAGCGACATCACAATTTCTTCGCGTATCGGATCAATCGGCGGATTGGTCACCTGCGCGAACAACTGCTTGAAATAGTTGTACAGCGGTTTGTTTTTATCCGACAACACCGGCAACGCGGCATCGTTACCCATGGAGCCGGTGGCCTCTTCTCCGGCAGCAGCCATGGGTGCCAGAATAAATTTGATGTCTTCTTGCGTGTAGCCGAATGCTTGTTGCGTATCCAGCAAATTTGCGCCATTCAATTTTTCTGTGGCGTCAGTACCGGGCAGATCATCCAGAAAGTAACGTGATTTTTCTATCCACTGGCGATAAGGTTTTGCCGTCGCGAGTTGATGCTTCAGTTCGGCATCATCCACAATGCGACCTGCTTGCAAATCTATCAGGAACATCTTGCCTGGCTGCAAACGCCATTTCTTGATGATTTTATGCTGCGGAATATCCAGCACGCCCATCTCGGAGGCCATCAATACCAAGTCATCATCGGTAATCAGATAACGCGCCGGACGCAGACCGTTACGATCCAGCGTCGCACCTATCATGCACCCATCGGTAAACGCTACGGCAGCAGGGCCGTCCCACGGCTCCATCAGTGCAGCATGATATTCATAAAAAGCACGGCGTTCTTCATCCATCAAAGGATTGCCTGCCCAGGCTTCGGGAATCAACAACATCATCGCGTGTGGCAAGGAATAACCACCCGCCACCAGCAATTCCAGCGCATTATCAAAACAGGCGGAATCGGATTGGTCTTCCACGATCAGCGGCCACAACTTCTCCAGGTCTGCGCCCAATAACTTGGACGACATTGCAGCATGACGCGCGGCCATCCAGTTGACATTGCCGCGCAGGGTATTAATTTCGCCGTTGTGCGCAATCATGCGATAGGGATGCGCACGATCCCAAGTGGGGAAAGTATTAGTAGAAAAGCGTTGATGTACCAGCGCCAATGCACTGACCATGCGCTCATCCTGCAAATCGAGATAATATTTACCGACCTGATTGGCCAGCAGCATGCCTTTGTAAACCAGTGTACGTGCGGAAAATGAAGGGATATAAAAACCCTGGCCTTGCTCTTGCGGCAGGCTGCGCACCGCATGTTCAACCGTCTTGCGTATGACAAATAATTTACGCTCGAAACTATCTACGTCCGAACAATTTGCGCCGCGCCCGATCAACACCTGACGCACACAAGGCTCTACCGCCTTGACGCTCTCTCCCAAGCTGGCGTTATCCACCGGCACATCGCGCCAGCCCAGTAAAATTTGGCCTTCCGCAGCAATTTTTTCAGCGATTACCCGCTCACAAGCAGCGCGGGCAGCCGCAGCGCGTGGCAGGAACAACATGCCCACCCCATATTCCCCAACTGCGGGCAGCGACACGCCAAGTGTTGCGCAAGACTGGCGCAAAAACGCATCGGGAATCTGAATCAAAATACCTGCGCCATCCCCTGCCAAAGGGTCAGCGCCGACCGCGCCGCGATGGGTGAGATTCTCCAGAATCTGCAAACCCTGGCGCAGCATGGCATGGCTTTGCTTACCCTTGATATGCGCAACGAAGCCCACTCCGCAGGCATCGTGTTCATGGCGCGGGTCATACAGCCCCTGCCGGGCTGGCAACCCCATCTGCATGGGTAACGAAGAATGACTCACAAACTGTTCCTTAGTCCATCAAAAAAAGTGGCAACACGAATCGCCACAGCGCGCTATGCCCGCAAAACAAAAACACGGGCGAAAGGGCGGAAATATTACCTTGTCTGAGGTCGGACAGCAAGCTGAATGGAGGAATTCCCTTCAGTAAGGGATGGCGGCGAGGGCTGCGGTGAAGAGGTTTTCTAACTCGTGCGTATAGCGCACTCCATCCGCCAGCGGTGAGGATTCAATATTTTGACGCAAATTAGTGCGTATGGTTACCAGTGCATCTTTATTGTTTGCTAAGGTCACCGCCAGATCGATATATTCCTCGATCGAATTAGCAATCAGTTGTTTTAGTCCAGCCGCTACCAGTATGCTTGCCCCCCCATTACCGCCTGGGGTCGGTGCGGCATAGGTTATGAAAGGGACACCCATCCACAGCGACTCACATGACACAGTCCCGCCTGCATAGGGAAATGTATCCAATGTTAAGTCTGCTAATTGGTAGTAACAGAGATATTGTGTATATGGTTTTGGTTCAAGAATGACCAAGCGATTATCCAAGATCCCGGCATCCACCAAATAAGTTTTCAAGCGTTGCCCGGCTTCCTTCCCCCAAGCGACCGTTAATAGTTTCCCTTGCGGTACGCGGCGGAGTATCTCGCACCAAGCAGCAAGGAGGGTGTCATTCATTTTGGCGGTGTTGTGAAAAGCGCCAAAAATAAATTCATTGCTGCTAATGCATGGAGCAGGAACGCAATCCGGTATGTTCTCGTCTGGCATATAGCACCATTGGCTATTGGGCATACGCAAAATTTTTTCGGAAAAAAATGCCTCCATGTTGGGCGGGCAGGCGATACTATCAGAGACCCGATAACCGATAGCTTTCATTCCGCTCGTGTTCATATAACCCAGCATGGTGACTTGAACGGGTGCCGGCTTGTAGGCCAAGGCCAGCAGCTTGTTCCCAGCCGTGTGTCCAGCCAAGTCGACTAAGACATCAATACCATCATCCCGGATGTGCTGGGCTAGCGCACGATCATCTAAAGAAGCACAGGGCAACCAATGGTCCGCAAGTGCTTTTAAACGTACGCTCTCGTCATCTTCGCGTCCAGCCAGAGAATAACAGAAGACCTCAAAACGATTTCGGTCGTGGTACTTAAAAATATGGCGCACGAAGAAACGCATCGCATGTCGGCGAAAATCCGGCGATAGGTAGCCAATTTTGATGCGCTGCGTGGTAGGCTTTGTCAGGCTAGGTGGACGCTCCGGTAGAGGTTCTATGCGACTAAGAAATTGAGCCGCCCAATTTTGGTGGGCTTGTAATACATCCTCGTTAGGGAAAAAATCATAGTTCAGCGCTGCCAGATAGCTTTGGTAGGCATATAAGTTATTTGGATTTATACGCAAAGCTTCTTGGAGATGTTGAATGGCGTCCCGACAATCGCCAAAGCGTATCAAGATGTTAGCGAGATTGATCTGCGCATCAGTGAAATCAGCATTAAGCGCCACCGCTTGGCGGTAGCATTGTGCAGCGCTGTCAATGTTTTCTTCCTCGTACCACGCTTGGCCTAACGCGTACCAAGCGAAGGCGTGGTTGGGGTCGATCTTGACAGCTTTTAATAAAAGGTCGATAGCTTCGTGGGAGCGCCGTTCCGAGAGCAAGAAACTACCGAAGTTGACGAGGCCTAAGGTGAGGTTTGGATCCAAGCGCAACGCTTTGCGATAAGCTGCCTCAGCTTTGTTTTTCTGACCTAGCTGTTTGAGGCTATTCCCCAAATTGCAATGAAAATGGGCAACCGAAGGTTTGCTGGTGATGGCCAGCGAGATATGACGTACCGATGCGGCGAAATCTCCGTGGCGAAACTCGATCAGTCCTAGGTA
Source organism: Gallionellaceae bacterium (assembly GCA_030646595.1). GTDB lineage: Bacteria > Pseudomonadota > Gammaproteobacteria > Burkholderiales > Gallionellaceae > Nitrotoga. Next base: position 5,482 of record JAUSKS010000114.1, read on the forward strand.
ATGCAACGCGTCGGGATTGCTGGGAACGTCAGTGAGAATGCTGCGGTAGATTTTTTCCGCAGCTTCGAATTGCTCGGCTTCGTAGAGTTGAAGCGCCTGCATTAAACGCGGCGATGTGCCTGTCAAGTTTTGCTGCTCAAGCAATAGACAGCAGCGTTTGTATTTTTTTCCACTGCCGCAGGGGCAGGGATCGTTGCGTGATAACTCCATCAAGCATCCTCTAGCTTTTCTCGCTGTGCGGTCGATGTGCTCTTTCCAACATAATTTGGGTGATCTTCAGGTCGTAGCTCAATTGAGGTTCAGCCACAGCTACGTTCCGGGGTCCAGCATTCCTTGACAATCTGGTGCAGCTCGGTAGCACAGTAATAGCAGGTAAATGTTCATCTGGGTGGTGTAAACACTCGTGCAAAATTTTTCCATCTGTACCGGGGGCATTTTCCAGCATGTTCTGTGGATAGGTAGCGCGTGAATTTACTACTTATCCGTTGGCTTGCACCTTATCAATCCGTGAGATGCTAGTCAAGTAAGCAAGACAGTAAGCAAGGCAAAGCTGAAGGCGGAGTTAGTCCAAATCAACTAACTCCTGAGGAAATCAAGGGAGGGTGTTAGGTAACGCCTTACTCAGGTATTGGAGTAAGACTACGCGGCTATTAAACATATCAGCTACAAAAATTCTATTGCTGCTATCTGCCCACACGCTGGTTGGTAAATAAAATTGGCCTATGCCGTCTCCTGTCCCCCCCACGGGCATTAAAAACTCGCCCTTGCGGTTGTATACCAACAGATAGTCATGATAAGACTCTATGATATAAATATTGCCTTCCATATCTACTGCTACCCCCTTGGGGCGCACCAGGTTACCAATGTTTAGCCCGCGTTCTCCTATGGTCAGCTTGGCTTCACCGCTTATCCCATCCAGTATTTGTATACGGGCATTCATGGTATCGGTCACATATAATTCCCCATGTGCCCAGGCCAGGTAGGTAGGGAAATTAAATTCCCCGCGCTCTTCACCACGCTTGCCCAGTGTGCGCAACAATTTGCCTTGTACATCGAATACCTTGATGTCATGAGCATAGGTATCAGCGACGTAGAGTTGCTGGGCGTCAGGATCAAATGCCACCCCTACCGGGCGTTTCAATATATCCTGGCCAATGTTGCCCAAACTCTTTCCTTGGGAATCCAGCCGCGCCACATAACCCAGTTCGGCATCGGCCACATAAACATCGCTTGCCGCGCCAATGGCGATTCCGGTTGGGCCAATAAAATGATCTAATTTTGAAGCATTTTCCCAGACATCTAAACGGCCTTCCTTCTGGTTAAACACATAGACTGCCTGGCGGCTGGTATCAGAAATTAAAATACGCTGGCCAACCCAATCCACTGCACCAGATTGCGGTCGCTGTAAGGCAACAGGCTGAGCATCACTCCCCACCAATCCTACCAGCCAACGAAAAGCAGCGGTAATCTTTTCACCAAAAGTTTTACGGGCTCCTTTAGGGGGGTGAAAATTCTCTTCGCCTACAAGTTCACCGGCGTAAAGATAGCGCGGTGGTTCACCGCTTTCTTTTTCGGGCCATATTACTTGCGGCAGGTCGCGCTGACCATCGGCATTGATGGGGCCAGTACCAAAATCCAGCACATCTGGTGTTTTATTTGAAGCGCAGCCCACCATCAGAACGGCAAACGCTATCCCAAAAAACCGTGCCAGACTTACTGTGAAATTATTATGCACTTTCATTGCAATCCTCCGGCAACTTCATCAAGTTGGATTATGCACACACACCATGGCTGTGCTTTGATTCACGGAATGATATTTTTTACAGAGACAAGCAATAGCATACACTGTACCTTCAATGCTCGCCAACATCCTGATAATTATTGCGTGTCCGTAACAGAGCTAGGCTGGAATCCAGGAAAATTTATTATTTATAGCCAGGCCCGCGGGTCGGATCACCCCGCTGTATGCCGGAAGAGAGGCCGGGCAAGCCTGAATGACACATATCGCAACGGTCCAGACTCCAGGCAATTTTATTTTCATTGTTGTGGCACATACCGCAAAACTTACCATCCACAAGTTCTGCCATGGTTATGTTGTTAGCCCCTACCTTCATTTTAAAGCCTTCGTCGTTGTGACATACATTGCAGGTAAACCGGATACGATGAAACCAATGGGGGAAAATAACGGGGCGCATCCCTGCTTGTTCTGCCCGCTTGTTAATAACCACATCGGCGTATTCTGCCCATGCTGGTGTTATCAACGTCGTACTTAATATTAATATCGCCATCCATGATGGCAGAGGTACCTTATCTATCATGGTATGCCTCCGCCTTTATTAGCTGATGGATTAACAAGGGACGACGGTATACGTTGTACGCTGTGACAACGGCTGCATTCGGTAAGGGAAAATGCGACTGCGCTATGACAAATACCACATTGTTCCCCTTCCAGAATTTTATACATTCTGATGGGATTAGCCCCTTTTTGTGGAATAAAAATCGCCGGGTGACAATTAGCACAAGCCAACCACATGGTATGTGCGCGGTGCGGAAACCGAACGGGAGGCATGCTGCCATTTGGATTGAGCAGAATATCCATATCCATCACCGGCGGTTCAACTTCTATCCCCGTTCCAGTAGCGATATTTCGGCGGGGTCTAATAGCACCACTGGTGATTGCCTGCACCCAGTCGACCAAGTTATCTGCCTTGCTGACCATTAATCCGGGGCTACCTCCAAATGCATTGATAACAGGACGGGCCTTGTTGGCAGGGAGCTTGGATAGTTCTTCACGCGGTTCCTGATGCAATTGAAAACCCGGATTTCCAGGATCGCGCAAGCCGTCTACATCATGTAGTTTATCCTTAGCCAGTGGTAGCCATTTGTCATCTACTGAGGCAGTTTGTGCTGGGACCACGCTGGGCTTCTCCACCGTAGTAACAGGCTCAGTATTTACACAGGCAACCTGTATTACCCCCAGCCCCAATACTAATGGAGCAAGTATCCAAAAATCGGCTTGCTTCATGGTACGTCCATCTCATTCTTGGACAATTCCTTTTTTTGCGAATGGCACAGGCGACATTCAGAAGGTGGAAATGCAACTTTACCGTGACACACTCCGCATTTTTCTCCACTCAAAATTAAACGCATATTGATTTGGTTGGCTCCCTTCTGCGGCACGAAAATAGCTGGATGGCAATTGGAGCAAGCTAACCATTCAGTATGCTGTTTATGCGGAAAAACCACATTGGGTATGGATCCTCGCGGGGTGCGTATGATATTCATATCCATTACCAGTCCTTCAGCTTGGGCATCTGCAATATCCCAGCGGGGAATAATTTTTTTCTCCCCCAACGCAGCAACCCAGTTCACACGGTTGCCAGCCTGATTGCGCGGTAAATCAGCGTAAGCCTCCAGGGGCACATGTAACATATTAATGCCTTCGTTGGCAGGGTCATGTATGCCATCCTGGGTCGGCGGTAAATTATAGGTTTGCAACAAGCGCATCGTGCGATTAAAAGGTATCGCAATATTAGCCTGAACCTGCTCCTGAGCCGCAGCTTCGGCATCTGCCTGGGCTTTAGCAGCTGCCAAGGCAGATGCTCGGGCTGTGGCACGAATACTTGCAATCGGAGAACCCGAAGGTGTTCGGGCTGGTATCTCCGGGGTTGGTAGAGCTGTTTTTTGCGTGGGCACAGCTTGTTGCTTTTTAGACTTGTTTGACTGTGTGGCTGCATTGGCTACCTGCAAAAGCCCTACTACAAACAGCAAGACAAGGGTCAGCTTTGCAACTCCGTCCTTTATCTGCATGATCCTGACCATTTATTGAGGTGCCTGTTCAGGGCGTAGTAATTTATGGATAGCGCCTTTATGTTCGTAGGTGGGCATATCCCAAGAGACGAGGGGCAAGGGTGCAATAAATTTCTGTACCGTATTTTCATGCACTTGGGTAGGCGTACCTGGTTTGCCCGAATGGCAGGTATTGCAGTTTTCTACATTCCACGCAATCTCACCATTGTGGCAGGCACCGCAAAACTTCCCATCGAGAATTTGGGACATTGTTATCTGGTTGGCACCTGCTTTTAATTTGAAACCCAGATCAGCATGACAAACCTTGCAAGTGAAACGCATGCGATGAAACCAATGCGGAAAAATAACTGGGCGCATACCTGCTGCATCTGCATAGTTATTAATCACTACATCGCCATATTCTGCCCGTGCATAGGGAGTACTGCTTAACAGCCCCATTGCTATGGCATACAATATATAATTTGGCGATATAAAATAACCTTCTGTTTTCAGTTTCCCTTGTTTCATGATGGCAATTTTCATCATCTTTATTTTTTACAATGTACTGTTGATACGCATCAGAAAGTTATAAATTTCCAAAACTGCGCCCGAGATGCAACATAATCGAATTGCTGGTCGCTTGGCCATATTGGGCAATAGCTACCGTTAGCCTTACATTAGCGCGCCCTATGCGGTAATCCAGCGACTGATCAAGCGCAGAGCTGGAAACGGCCGGTTGTATAGACTGCCAGTTGGGATTCCTTGATTGCGTTCTGTTCATCATATAGGTTAATGCATAACGTAAATTTTGCACATCAAAAGCGCGGGTATGCTGATAAGTAAGGTTGGCATAAGCACTGGTTGAAACCTGCCCTGTCTCATTTTTAGACCATTGTTGCGTGGCATTAGCTCTCATATTGGCATTAGCAGAAATACGGTTTACTGCCTCAGCCCCTAAGGAGGCAGCTTGATTATGCATTGGAGTAGCCCCCCCTATAGTGCGCACATCAGATACTGATCCAGATACAGACCCTGATAACGTTCCTCGGGAGGCTGGCCTCCAAGTTAGCCCACCCGTATGGCTAAGCGTACGATTTTGGCCAGCCAGCCGATCGTTCTCAGCCAAGAAATCCTGACTGACTGAAAGATTCAATGATGCTCCGCCACCAAGCGCATAAGGGGTGCTTAATCTATGCCCCGCCCCCCCAGTAATAGCTTGATTGGAAGGGGAGGTAGTATTGGATTGGTGGCGCATCCCGCCATTCGCACCCCAATTATAGGAAGAGTCTCCAAATTTAATAGTATCTGATTGGTAGTTGGATCGGAAATTTTCCGTTAGTGTTCGGTTCGGAATGCCATCATTTTTACTATTGGTTAACGTCCCATCTAGGTAAAAACGTAGGTTACGTGTGTGGTCGTAGCTCACTCCAGCATTCAAATTTTGACTTTGTGAAGTACTCGATATGCCATTTGCATCAGATACAGAATCATTGATGCGCACACCACTATTTACAAAAAAAGGTAATTCTGGATCAGGTTGCCAATTAGCATTAGTGTTGGCCTGTAAATAGCGATTATGAAACTCGCTACTATTAATTGTATTATTCCCTGAACGAATATTCGATTGCTCTATACTCGCGGAAGATGCTGCCGAGAACAGGGGATCTGGTCGGTAAGTATGCCGTCCCGTAATATTGTTGGATCGCAAATCTGAGCTTCCCAATGCCCAAACCGCTTCGGTGCGGCGCGCGTCTAAACCAAAAGTCTGTTTATCAAACGTGGTTGAGTAATTACCTTGCAACCCTGAATTAGCGTTACCAGCCCCCTCTGTTGTGTTCCATGTATTGCGATCATAACCTACACCATAGCG
>JAUSKS010000078.1 GCA_030646595.1 Gallionellaceae bacterium
AGCAGTACTCCACCCGTACGCGCAGCGACTGCAAATACATCTGCAGCTTTAGCGACTGCCGGCACATCATACAAAATGATGTCTGCACGTTCTGCCAGGTTATCCAGCAATTCACCGAAGCTGGCGCGGTTGAGTAATTCCTGCGGATTAGGGGGAATGGTACCGGCGGGCAATATCGCCAGATCAGCAAAGGCATTTGTAGTTGAGATGGCATCCAGCCCGGCACGGCCAGCGAGAATATTGGATAGACCTTGCTTGCCCGGCAGGCCGAATATTTTATGCTGGCGTGGTTTGCGCAAATTGGCGTCAATCAGCAAAGTGCGTTGGCCCAATTGTGCAAATACCACGGCCAGGTTGGCGGTAAATAAACTGGCGCCATCGCCCGAATCCATGCTGGCAATTGCCAGACCTTTGTATCCGGCGCCAAACCAGCGCTGCATCAGTTGGCTGCGCACTGCACGCAGGGCTTCTGCCATGGGGCTGAAGGGATGGTAGGCCGCCACCAGTTCCGGTGGATAATTTCCTTGTCCCGGATGGATATAGGGGTAGTCAAACTGGTAGGCCAGCACTTGCTGAACATCATTCTCGGTAATCAAGCCCAGGCGCTGTGCTGCATCACCAAAGCGGATGACCTGTTCCTTTTGTACCCGGTGCACCCGTTCTGCATCCTCCGGGGTAAGCTTGCCCATTTCAATCAACATCTGGCCGATATTGGATTCACGCCCTGTGCTTAAAGGATTGTTGGCCATGGAAGAAGTCATGATATTTTTCTCTTTAGGGTTCTGTGTGGAACAGCAATCAATTGCCAGCAGACGCAAGCTGCAGCGGTGCAGGCCAGCGGCGCGACAAGCGTAAACGGCTGGGCTTGGACAAGCCCCAGGACATGACGCCAAGCACGGGCGCTGGTATAGCCTCCAGCATATCGCTCACAGAACGTACACGCCGATCCAGCATTTCCACCAGCATGCCGCCACTCAAACCGAGCAAGGTGCCGAGGAATATTGATAACAGCATATTCAGAACTATTTTCGGGCTGTCGGCTTTAGTCGGGGCAATCGCCGCATTAAGCACTGTCACGCCGGATTGATTGGATTGGCCTTCCAGTGTGATCTGGTTCAGGCGCTGCCATGCGGCATCATAGGCGCGCTGCGCGACGTCTGCTTCTTTGCTGAGTACATTGAGTTCATCCCGTTCGCGGTTGGAAATGAGCACCTTGTTTTTTTGTGCAGCAAGCGCGGCCCGGATTTCTGCTTCACGGCTGGCAACGCTGCGCGAGGTTACATTTACATACTCGTTGAGTTGCGCTCGCAGCCTTTCCACTTCCGCCACAGAGCCTTGGTAAGTGGGATGATTTCTGCCATATTTCTGGGAGGATTCAGCCAGTTTTGATTCGGCTTGTACCAGGCTGGCTTTTATATTGTTGACCAGGGGATTGTTGATCACGCCCTGTCCTTCCACAGCTTTGCCGCCATTTGAGCGGCCCATTAACTCGCCTTGAGCAAGAACCAGCTGTGTGGAAAGATCATTGAGACGAGCACTTTCCACATCACTGCGGTTGTCTACGCTGACGATGCCTTTTTCCTGTTGATAACGGGTGAGTTTGCTTTGCGCTTCCTCGTATTTAGTGCGCAGTATTTTTACTTGACCTCCCAGATACTCGGCTGCTTTTTGTGCCGGCTCAGTGGTAAAGTGGTTGCTGGCCTCCTGATAAGCGTTGGCAAAGCCATTAGCGATGGCAGCCACAAATTCCGGATCAGAGCCTTTAAAGCTGACATTGATAACATTACTGTCACGCGAAGGCTCCACCTCAAGATTTTTCAGTAGTATTTCAGCCAGCCAATTGTGAATGTTGCTTCCTTTATCAGCGTCCTTGAATGCTTCTTTTACAACAGGGCTGTCGGCCAGCTTGACCTGATTCACTACTTTTAATGCCGTACTCGGACTATTTATAATATCTACCTGGGTGGCCATGTAGCCCGGCATTAACTGTGCCGGTAGAGTCACGCCGGTAACTGGATCTGCCCCTTTGTAATTGAGCAGCAAGGCAGTCGTCGCCTTGTAGGTTTTGGGCAGCAGCAGGCTGATTGCCAGTGTGGTCACCACGGTAATGACCAGGATGGACAGGATGATTTTGTAGCGCGCGCGCAGAATAAGAATAAACTGGGAAAAATTCATGGTGGTCTCTTAAAATAAACTTTCCTGAATGGAAATTACATCATCTTCCTTGACCATATCGCTGGGTTTCGCCTTGATAACGTGCAGCTTGCCGCTGGCATCACGGCGCTGGATACGTACCCCACGCTCGGTGCCCCGCGCAGTCAGCCCGCCGCCTACCGAGAGCGCCTGCACCACCGTCATGTCACGTTCCAGACGAAACACACCGGGGCGTTGCACCTCACCATAAATATAAAACTTGGGCGCGCGTTCCACATAAATGAGATCGCCAGCTTTTAAATCCGTATTCTTGTTCAGGTCACCACTCTGTATCATGTCCAGAACATCAATCACTTCCCGGCTTGACTTACCATTTGCACTGCTGCGTATCAGGATGGCAGTATCACCACCATCAGGACTGATACCGCCCGCCATGGCCAGCATATCGGTCAGGCTGCGCTTGCCTTCTATGGGATAACGGCCCTGCTTTAACACTTGGCCCAGCACTGAAACCAAATGGCTTTCAAAGCGTAAAATGGTGATGTTGATTTGCGGCTTCCTGAGATAATCACCATCCATCAGTAATTTTGAAATTCTCTTCTCGGCTGCCGAAGTGGTTAAACCGGCCAGCTTGACTTCACTCAGAAAGGGAAAAGTTATATTTCCTTCTTCGCTTACCCGTGTTTCCATGGTAAGTTCTGGATGATCATAAACAGATATTTTTAAAATATCGCCGGGGCCGATCTGGATATCGGCGGCTTGAACAAATGAGGCATAAAAAGCCAGCATAAGAACTGCTAAGTGCATAAATAATTTTGTCATTTAACATCTCGCTCGGTCATGTACTACAGGGCAGGAGGTTATAGGCTGAGCTATTCCTCTTCTGTCTGATAGCGCACATAATTCCGTTTCAAAATTAAACCTGACTGCGTCGGCTTCGCCTTGCCGTACTACTTGTACTGTCTGCGGCTCGCCTTCTTGTCATCTTTAATTCAGTTGGGTAAACCCCCGGCTATGCCGGGGGGACTCCGTTAGGTTTGACCGTTTCGGCGGTCATAAGCAACATTAAAATTTAGCAACATCATCCCCTCCCCCTTGTAGGGGGAGGGTTAGGGAGGGGGTAGAATTTAAGTATGAGCACAGTCAAAATTTTTACCCCCATCCCAACCTTCCCCCTGACAGGGGGAAGGAGTGCAAAACCAGACGCCTTCAGGCGGCTCACGGTTTTGTTGGCCACTTTGAGTGGCTCACCCAATAAGCCTCCGGCTTTGCCGGAGGTGATTTAACTTTTCAGTTGCCCAGTCATGGAGAATTTGAAATAAACCTTGAAAACGACGTGTGTACAAGGTATCTAGTCAGGTATCATTTACCTCAGCGAGTTGCGTTATAAATTTGAATCGGTGTGGTTGCTTTTGAAACGGAAGGTGGTATGAGATTGACGCAAGAACAGATTGCCGCCATACGCACCTCGGTTAATGAGGTGTTTGGAGTGGGGGCGCAGGTGTGGCTCTTCGGCTCGCGGGTGGATGATCGCAGGCGTGGTGGTGACATTGATCTCTTGATTTGCCCGGCGGCGACACACATCATGCCGTCATTGGCTAGCAAGGTTCGCTTCCTCAATAAACTGGAGAGACGAATCGGTGAGCGCAAGGTGGATGTTATTGTCGAAGCAGCCGATGATCCTCGTCCCATTGTGCGTGTGGCGCATGAAACAGGGGTGTTGCTGTGAAAGACACGCCTGAATGGCTGGCGCTGCAGCAGGCGCATGCGGTCTGTCGGGTGCATCAAGAAGCTTTGTGCGACGCGATTAATGATCTTAAGCAGCGCAACTTGGTTGCTGCTGATCTGCTGATTTTGGGTAAGGAAGACCGCCGTCTGCTTGATCAGTTCGCGTATCGCTACACCCGTTTGCAAGATGATATGGGCACCAAACTATACCTGCGGCATTGCGTGCACTGGGCGAAGAAATTGCTACTATGCCCATGCTGGATCGCTTGAGTAGAATGGAGCAGCTTGGCTGGTTGCCTGATGCCGAAGAATGGGCTGACCTCCGGCGCATCCGTAACGAATTTACACACGACTATCCAGAAACGATAGAGGAGCGGTTTGAGCGGCTGCAACTTGCTATTGCTTCAGCGCAAACGGTGGAGAAAATTTTCAATTCCATGAGTCACAAAATACATGAGCGAAACGGTTAGAACACCTTGGGGGCAACAATGAAGAGTTATATTTCTGCACAAATCGCAGAAGCACAGCGGGTAATGTCTACCATGCTGGCGGACAAGAATTTGCTTGCGACAGTAGCGCAAGCTGGAGAGGCTTGTATAGCTTGTATGCAACGTGGCGACAAGATCCTATTGGCAGGCAATGGCGGCAGCGCAGCCGATGCCCAGCATATTGCCGGTGAGTTTGTCAGTCGTTTTGCGTTTGACCGGCCTGGACTTTCGGCGATTGCCCTGACTACCGACACGTCAATACTCACCGCCATCGGTAATGATTACGGCTATGAGAAATTGTTTGCCCGCCAAGTACAGGCGCATGGCAAAGCAGGGGATGTGTTTATTGGCTATTCCACATCGGGCAAATCAGCCAATATCCTGCGGGCGTTTACCGAGGCTAAAAGCAGAGGGATGGTTTGTATCGGCCTCACTGGGAATCGCGGTGGCCCCATGCGTGAGCTGTGCGATTATCTGCTGGAAGTACCCTCCGCCGATACACCCAAGATACAGGAAGGGCATTTGGTGCTGGGGCATATTCTGTGTGGCTTGGTGGAAAACACGCTGTTCCAGCCTCCTGCTTGAATGACTATGGAAGCAATTATCTTGGCAGGCGGGTTTGGTACGCGCTTGCGCGCGCTGGTGCCGGATGTGCCCAAGCCTATGGCACCCATTGGGGGCCGTCCTTTTCTGGAAATTTTGCTCACTTCTCTGGCGCATAAAGGCTTTTCCCGGGTGGTGTTGTCCTTATGTTTTATGGCCGAGAAAGTGACAACATATTTTGGCGATGAGTTTGCAGGTATGCAATTGGCCTACGTCATCGAAGACCAGCCATTGGGAACAGGCGGGGCGATTCGTTTGGCGATGGGATCTTGCCGTAGCGATCATATATATGTATTCAATGGCGATACCTATCTCGACCTGGAAGTGGCAGCGGTGGAGAAGCAATGGCAACACCACCAGCTGCCGCTTATCGTGGGTCGCGAGGTGCCGGACACAACGCGTTATGGACGATTGGCCGTGACGGACGGCAAAGTCTGCGGCTTCGCCGAAAAAGGAATGGCAGGAGCGGGCCTGATCAATGCCGGATGTTATATTTTAAATGCCGGGCAACTGGATAAATTTCCCCTGAACACGGCTTTTTCTCTGGAAGCAGATTACCTGACCCAAGCCGTGCAGCGCCTGCCTTTTGAGCTATTTGTCACGCAGGGGAAATTTATTGATATCGGCGTACCAGAAGATTATCAACGCGCACAGATTGAACTGGCGCAGCTTTAACAATGGCCCGTCCCGCACTTTTTCTCGACCGCGATGGGGTGATCAATGTAGATCATGCCTATGTTTGCCGCCCCGAAAATTTTGAGTTTATTGATGGCATATTTGACTTGGTGGCGGCGGCTAAACGGGCAAACTATTGGGTGGTGGTGGTCACTAATCAAGCAGGGATAGGTCGGGGCTATTATTCTGAAAATGATTTTCATCGCCTGACGCAGTGGATGTCAGCACAGTTTTTAAATCACGGTGGCACCATTGATAAAGTTTATTTTTGCCCAGATCATCCACAGCATGGGCTGGGTAAATACAAGCGCGACAGCGAGTTCAGAAAACCAGGGCCGGGTATGCTGTTGCAAGCGGCCAAAGATTTGGATATCGATCTTAGCCGCTCTATCCTGGTAGGCGATAAGTTATCTGATATTGAAGCAGGGGTGGCAGCGGGCGTGCAAAATTTATTTTATTTCAGCACGGCGGGCGATGCTGGCCCCGCCACCAGAATCCTGCATTTAAAAGAGGTATTGCCTTATTTGTGTGAGTATACTTCTTAACTGGGCCAGTATTTACTCAGTAGTCAGAAATATAGGCGACAGATAAGCCTAGATTATATATTAGCGAATTTGTACGATCCATTCCCTCCCCCTTGCAGGGGGAGGGTTAGGGAGGGGGTAGAATAAGCATGAGTACAGTCTATAGGTTGTACCCCCATCCCAGTTGCCCCCTCGCTTTGCTCTCCCCCTCTGGCAGGGAGAAGGAGTACAAACCAGCCGCCTTGGGCGGCTCACGGTTTTATCGGCCCCTTTGAGGGACTTACTAAAATAAGCCTCCGGCTTTGCCGGAGGTAATTTAACTTAATACAACAAACCTTAAGGAGCATCCATGAAATTTAGGGCATACCAATTTGTACTCGCAATTTTTGTATTGATTCCATTATCCGCAGGCGCAGAAACCATTTACTTAAAAGATGGTTCAACCATAACGGGAAAAATAATGAATGTTGGGCCAGAAGAGGTTGTAATTAGTACAGTCGTTGGTGAAATTACCATCGAGGGCGCAAAAATTTTAAGAGTTGATGGGGTGGCTGCCACCTCTGAAGTGTCTTCCACCCCTGAAGCATCTCCCATAAAATCGTACTCTGACTTGCACATGCAACAAAAAAATGGCTTAGGATTTGGCCCTAGCATTAGTTCAATGCTTGGGATGACTTTGTTTTACGACCGCAACTTAAGTAGCAAATCTCAATTACATGTTCAGTTGATTGGGAGTGCCAGTTCGCGGTCAAATTTTTGGGGGGAGCAATTAATAAAAGCTAACAGAAGCATGTTATTAACAACGTATCGCTATTTCCCTGCTGAAAACAAAGGGTTTTATGTGGGTGCTGGGGGTGGCCTTGCAAATTCGACATTGACCTATAACAGTTCAGTTTTATCGGGATCAACTCCGTATAAATATACCTCTCATCTCAAAGGTGTATTTGTATTGGGGGAGGTAGGCTGGCAAGGTAAAGATGGCTATTACTTTAATGTTGGATTGCAGCCCGCTGCCTATATATCCTCCAGCGACAACTATGATGCCAATAATATTCCTAATACTTCAAACCATCGGAGTAGTGCAAATGAAGAACACGACAAGCTAAAAACATTGAGCCAGATTTCCATAGGATTTGGTTGGTTTTTTTAATCTCATCGAGTACATTCTCCGCCCCTTGGGGCGGGGTGCTTTATTCGGTGGAAAACCGATCTGGTTCTACCCCGATTAATAGGAAACCTGTTTCTTAAACCCAATTTCTATCTCCGTCCTGTAAACTTCGGTTTTAACGCCGTCGCTGCTCCAAATAATAATCATGCTACTTACCGAATACCGTCTTGATATGGTTGTCCAGGCCTTGCGTGCCATCTTGCCGCTGGAATATCCTGCTGATGCGCTATTGCGTCAATTTTTTCAGCGCGAACGTATAGGCTCTAATGAGCGCGCGCTGGTAGCAGAAACCGTGTTTGGCGTGTTACGCCATCGTTTATTTCTGGAACAGGCGTGTGCCCAGCCATCGGTGACCGCCAATCAGGCCACGCCACGGCGCATAGCGTTGGCATACTGGATTAAATTCGGCGGCTATAACTTGCGCGAGATTACGCCCCTGTTGAAACGCGATGAAGGCGATTGGCTGGGGTCGGTGAAAGCCATTGATGCAGATGAATTATCGTTGTCTGTGCAGGCTGAGTTACCGCCATGGTTGATCGAGAAGTTGCAAGGCAGCATGACCGATGCGGCTATTCTGGAACTGGGTCGTTCCATGCAGCAGCCTGCTGCATTGGATTTACGCGTTAATACTTTGCTGGCTACGCGCGACGAAGTGCTGCAAATTTTGCAAGCAGAGGGCATGGATGCGCAAGCTACACCGTATTCCCCGCTCGGTATTCGGCTTAAAGGCAAGCCATCGCTGACCCGGCACCCACTTTTTCTGGCCGGAAAAATTGAAGTGCAGGACGAAGGCAGTCAGTTATTGGGATTTTTACTTGCGCCCAAACGTAACGAAATGGTGGTAGATTTTTGTGCCGGTGCCGGCGGTAAAACATTGATGCTGGGTGCAATGATGAATTCGCAGGGCAGGCTGTATGCGTTCGATGTTTCGGAAAAGCGCTTGGCTAATCTCAAGCCGCGTTTGAAACGCTCAGGCTTGAGCAATCTGCATCCACAACTCATTGCGCATGAGAACGATAGCAAGGTAAAACGGCTGGCTGGCAAAATAGATCGGGTATTGGTTGATGCGCCATGCAGTGGCTTGGGTACTGCGCGCCGCAATCCCGATATTAAGTTTCGCCAATCACCGCAGAGTCTATCCGAGCTCACCCAAAAACAAGCTGCCATACTGGCAGCAGCCAGCAAGCTGCTCAAGCCCGGCGGACGGCTGGTCTATGCGACCTGCACTTTTTTGCCGGAAGAAAATCGCGCGATTGTGGACGCGTTTCTGGCCAGCCATCCAGAATTTATAGTGTGCCCGGCGGGAGAGATACTGGCACAACAAAAGATTCCCTTGCCAGCAGCAGAGTGCTTACAACTTTTGCCGCAATTACATGGCACGGATGCTTTTTTTGCGGCAGTGCTGGAGCGGGTAAATACGCCTAAAATAGCAGCTGAGTTACCGAAGTGAAATAGCTTATTTCTTATTGCAATTGTTAAGCGGGGTCGCCATGCTGGATTTCACCGAGTACACCAAGATTTTTATCAGCCTGTTCGCCATTCTGGATCCGATTGGAATTATCCCCATCATCATTTTATTTACCGCAGGCATGGCTGCACGCAAGCGTGCTCATGTCGGTCGCGTGGCATCGCTGACTGTGTGTGCTATTTTATTGGCCGCGCTGTTGATAGGCCAGCCTATGCTGGCGTTCTTTGGTATCAGCATCAACTCATTCAGGGTAGCGGGCGGCATTCTGTTGATGTTGATGGCCATTAGAATGCTCAACGGCAATCTGTATCCGGCTTCACGCAACGATAGTATGGACAGCGAATCAACTTCGGCACTGGCCATTGTGCCGCTGTCCACTCCCTTGCTGGCTGGGCCAGGCTCCATCAGCGCAGTGATTATGGAAGCGCACAAGGCTACCGGCATTGAACATTATCTGATCATGAGTCTGGAAATTATCTTGCTCAGC
>JAUSKS010000089.1 GCA_030646595.1 Gallionellaceae bacterium
CTCGAACCGGAATATGGGTAAAATGATTTCAAATCGGCACCAAAATAAATTGCCTTGCAAGCCGCGCCAATTCTCAATCTTGGCTCGGAAATTTGTAAGTTAACCGGACACTACTGAATCGAAAATTATTCTTAGGTGCCATAAATACTTTTTCGGGCGGTGCGCGAAGTTGCAATATTACCTGCTTTGCGGTAGTATGTCTTACTTATTTCTTACCAAAGGTCGATATTATGGAAACCACTAAATTGTCCAGCAAAGGCCAGGTTATCCTGCCCGCCGCCATTCGGGCTGCAAATCAGTGGAAGGCCGGGGTTGAATTTGCTGTTGAAGATACTGGAGATGGGGTGATGCTGCGACCGCTCAAGCCGTTTGCCACCACCACGATATCAGAGGTGGCAGGCTGCGCAGGTTACCACGGCAAGGCGCACACTTTGGAAGAAATGGACAAGGCCATTACGGCGGAAATCAGGGGGCGCAATGTACGCCGTTGATACTAATGTGCTGGTGCGCCTGTTTACCGGAGATGATGCGGCGCAAGCTAAACGTGCTGCTGCGCTTTTTAAAAAAGAACCGATCTTCGTCCCAAAGACGGTACTGCTTGAAACGGAGTGGGTATTGCGCCGCCTGTATCGGCTTGAGCGCGCTACGGTTGTCAGCAGTTTTCGAAAGCTGGGTGGGCTGGAAAATGTGGAATTCGAACAGCCGTTGGTAGTCGCTCAAGCGCTGCAATGGTGTGAAGACGGACTGGATTTTGCAGATGCTCTGCACTTGGCATCCAGCCATAGCGCGCACCGGTTTGCCACATTTGACGAACACATGAAGAAAAATGCACCTACTGCATTAAAAGCCGTGGTCAGGCTTTTATAAATTTGGAGGTGCCGATTCTTTAAATCGGTGTGCCCTAAAGTTTTCAACCCTTGGTTTTGGTCAAAAACACCGTTACTTCTTCCCTGTCATGATAAAGCTGTTTCGCCACCATGCGGTAATTGACCCCTTCTTCATCCAGCCGTTGGCGAATGCCACCTAATGCGCTGTTCAGCGCGGCGACGCGTTGCTTCATCGGCAGTTTCAAATTGAAGATTACATGTTTGCACCAGCCTGACACGAACCATGTGCCGATCAGCGTGGCGACTTTGGAGGGTTGTTCGACCATGTCGCACACCAGCCAGTCCACTGCTTTGCGCGGCACGTATTTGAAGCCGTCCTGTTTGAGATGTTGCACAAGCGGGTGATGGGCCATCGCGCCCTTCATCAGACCGTTGTCCACTGCGGTGACGCGGATGCCGCGCTGGACCAGTTGCCATGTCCAGCCACCGGGCGCAGCGCCCAGATCCACCGCCTGCATACCCTGCCGCAATAAACGTGTCCGTTCGCTGCGATCCATGAATACTTCGATTGCTTCCGCCAGCTTCATGGTGGAGCGGCTTGGCGCTTCAGCGGGCATGGATTGGCGGACGATGCCCATGATGACCTCTGCGCTGTTGTGCGGATCGCTGCTGCCGATCAGTACGGAAGATTTATCGGGGAAGAAAACATGCAGACGGCTGGAGTGTGGATTATCCTGTAGTCGTCCTTGCTCGCGCAGCGCGGTTTCCAGCAGTGGCTGAAAGCGGCGGGTAAAGGAGGATAACAATTTCCCTAGGTTGGTATCCGGCACTTCCAGCCACAGCGTACCAAATGTGCCAGGCATTTCGGCAATGGCATTGAGGATAGGGGTCAGACGGTCGCGCTCAGACAGAGGCGTGATAATGTGATGCAAACGGATTAACTGGCGCGTGAAAATCAGTTCACGATATGACAGCGTGTGATCATTCAGCGCGACCACGGCATAGCCACTATTGGCAACGATGGCAGGCTGTTTGGCAATGACGGGCCGCTGTTGCTGGGCATGGCGCAGTGCTTCCTGCGCAGCATCCTGTTCGAAACCGGTGCGGCAATATAACAGCCACTGGGTTGGGGAAAGTTTTTGCATGCCTTCATTGTTGCACAGGTTTGGGAGGTAACGCTTGAAGATGATAATATCCGCGCCTTCATTTTTGGCGGCAAGTTATGGTTAAGCGTTACGATTTGATTGTATTTGATTGGGATGGCACGGTGATGGATTCCACCGCAGTGATTGCCGGGTCTATACAGGCTGCATGCCGTGATTTGGGTTTGCCCATACCGGCGGATGAAACGGCGCGGCATGTCATAGGGCTGGGCCTGGATGAAGCGCTGCGCCACGCTGTGCCGGATTTACCTGAGCATCAACGTGGTGATCTGGTGGAGCGTTATCGCCACCATTTTCTGGCCCAGGAAAATGCCATGCCACTATTTGCGCAGGCGCAGGAGACCATTGCCGAATTGCGCACTGCCGGGCATAGTTTAGCCGTGGCAACTGGCAAGAGCCGGCATGGTTTACAGCGCGCCATGCAAGCCAGCGGCATGCAGTCTTATTTTCATGCGATCCGCACTGCGGATATGACTTTTTCCAAACCGCATCCGGCCATGCTGCTGGAAATCATGGATGAGTTAGGGGTAATACCGCAACGTACCTTGATGGTGGGCGATACCACGCACGATTTGCAGATGGCGCTTAATGCGGGCGTGGATGCCATAGGCATGACCCACGGCGCGCATCCTGAAGACCAGTTACGGGCGCTACAACCATTGGCATTGCTGCATGATTTTGTAGAGCTGCGTACCTGGTTTAGACAATACGCCTGATATACTGAACACAATGGTAAGGAGATTTTATGTCTGAACAAAATAACAACTGGGAACGCGGTGTACTGGAAAAACTGGCCATGTCGGCC
Organism: Gallionellaceae bacterium; assembly: GCA_030646595.1. Taxonomy (GTDB): domain Bacteria; phylum Pseudomonadota; class Gammaproteobacteria; order Burkholderiales; family Gallionellaceae; genus Nitrotoga. The sequence continues at coordinate 2,796 of JAUSKS010000089.1, forward strand.
ATACAGGAACAGCGCCGCGCACGCCACTGGAGCATTTTGTTCAAGGTGCTGACATTCGGCTATTTGTTTATTGTGCTGTTTCTATTCATGGGTTGGATAGGGGGCAAGACCGAAGCCAAGCTGGGTGGCAAGCACACGGCGCTGGTGGATATGGAGGGCGTGATTTCCTCGGACAGCGCTGCCAGTGCGGAAAATATCATGGGTAGTCTACAAGATGCTTTCAGTGACAAGAATACGCAAGGTGTCATTCTGCGCATCAACAGCCCCGGTGGCAGCCCGGTGCAATCGGGTTATATCAATGATGAAATTCACCGCCTGCGCGTGAAGTACCCCGCCATTCCCTTGTATGTCGTGGTAGAAGACATTTGCGCATCTGGTGGCTATTACGTGGCCGCTGCGGCAGACAAAATTTTTGTGAACAAGGCCAGCCTGGTCGGTTCCATCGGCGTGTTGATGGATGGTTTCGGCTTTACCGGTACCATGGAAAAGCTGGGTGTGGAACGCCGTCTGGTGACAGCGGGTGAGAACAAAGGCTTCATGGATCCCTTCTCGCCAGTCAGCCCGGTGCAGCAGGAACATGCTAAAAAAATGCTGGCCGAGATACATCAGCAGTTCATTGATGTGGTTAAACAGGGACGCGGTAGCCGCCTGAAAGAATCCCCCGATACTTTCAGCGGCCTGATCTGGACCGGGCAAAAAAGCATAGAACTAGGCTTGGCCGATGACATGGGCACCATGGAAAGTGTGGCGCGCGATGTGATCAAGGCCGAGGATATTATTGACTTCACCACCCATGAAGGATTTGCAGATCGTCTGGCCAAGCGCTTTGGTGCAGGGGTGGCAAGTAGCTTGGGTTTTGCTACCCATGCTGGAATATCACTGCGTTAGGGGTTAGCTTAAAGCAAAGGTTTGAGTTGTTTCAAAACCGTACGCAATATTTTTTCTTGTGCTGCCGCAGTGGGGTGCAATCGATCCGCTTGAAACTGTTCTGTGGTAATGCCATCCAGCAGAAAGGGTACCCACGCTACATGATGCTGTTGTGCCAGTTTGGAATACAGCGATTTGAATTTGGCCGTGTATTCCTCTCCATAATTCGGCGGTAACTGCATGCCCAGCAGTAATACTTTTACCTGCGACGAGCGTGATTGTTCGATAAGTGATTTGAGATTGGCTTCAATGCTTGCTATGGGTGTGCCGCGCAGACCGTCATTGGCACCCAGCTCCAAAAGGATAATAGCAGGGCGATATTGGCGCAGTGCAGCAGCGATACGCTGACGTCCCCCGCTGGTCGTTTCACCGCTGAGGCTGGCATTGACGACCTGATATTGTGGATGACTGCGCTGGAGTTCCTGCTGCAACAAGCTGACCCAGCCAGCCTCGCGCGGAATGCCATAAGCTGCCGAGAGGCTATCGCCGAATATCAGTATGGTTTGCTCTTGTGCGGAACTGATGCCGGGTAGCAGGCAGAAAATACCCAGTAAAATTGAATGAAAGAAAACGGAAAATTTCATGGCATCCATTGTGCAGGCAGTGAGTTTAAGTAAGCAAGTAGAAAGTGGCGGTCAACCACTGAAAATTTTGCACGAGGTTACTTTTACTGTAGAGGCGGGCGACAGTCTGGCCATACTCGGCGCATCCGGCTCCGGTAAATCCACGCTGCTGGGCTTGCTGGCCGGGCTGGATATACCCAGCAGCGGTACGGTGCTGCTGGATAACGTGGATTTATTTTCCCTGGATGAAGATCAACGTGCGCGCTTGCGCGGGCGGCTGGCCGGTTTTGTGTTCCAGTCATTCCAGTTATTACCCGCGTTGACTGCGCTGGAAAATGTCATGTTGCCGCTGGAGCTGCACGGTGCCAGCGATGCGCGCAAGCGTGCCGCAGATGCCTTGCAGCAAGTAGGGCTGGTGGCGCGTGCCAGTCATGTGCCCAAGCACTTGTCTGGTGGTGAGCAACAACGCGTCGCGATTGCGCGCGCTTTTGTTACGCAACCGAAAATTCTGTTCGCGGATGAACCGACCGGCAATCTGGATGCGGCAACGGGCGCGCAGATCATAGACTTGATGCTGGAGTTGAACAAAGCGCAGGGCACTACGCTAATACTGGTGACGCATGATGAAGCGCTGGCGCGGAGATGTGGTCGACAGTTGCAGTTGGCGGCGGGAAGAGTGATGTAAAGATAATTGAAGTTTCGTAGGGTGGATAAGCGCAGCGCATCCACCAACCTATTCATGAAAAAGGAAGCAGCGTGAGCAACTATCGCAGGGCTTACCTCCCTGGCGGCATCTACTTTTTTACCGTCGTCACTCTCAATCGCGTTCCGATTTTCACTAATGAAGGTCGCGTCGAGGTGCTAAGGCAAGCCTTTCGCAAGGTGATGCTAACTCGTCCCTTCGAAATTGACGCGATGGTTATCCTGCCAGAACACCTGCACTGCATCTGGCGTATGCCGGAAGGCGATGCCGACTATTCTTCCCTCTGGCGTGAAATAAAAAAGGCCGCCTCACGCCAAATCAGCACCGCTACCAATGCACGCAACGAGCGCATGGTATGGCAGCGCAGGTTTTGGGAACATGCCATTCGCGATGAAGAGGACTGGCGTAGGCATGTTGATTATATTCATTACAACCCGGTGAAACATGGGTTGGCGAGTCGTCCCGGCAAATGGGCATGGTCGTCGTTTGGCAATGCCGTGAGCAAGGGGTGGTACGATGAATCATGGGGAGCTAGCGAGCCGACTACTATCGCCGGGATGGATTGCGAATGAGGGTGTACGCATGCGGGTGGAGCAGCAGATGCCAGATGGTGGATGCGCTGCGCTTATCCACCCTACGTGGTTTCCCCGTGAGTGGGAGAGGGGTATAGGTATGAATTTTTGTTTGTCCTTGAATCTCCTCCGCCGCGATTGGCGCGCCGGGGAATGGCGTGTGTTGCTTATCGCACTGGTGCTGGCCGTGGGCAGTATCTCAACGGTGGGCTTGTTCGCCGACCGCGTGAGGCTGGCGCTGCAACAGGAAGCGACCAGTTTGCTGGGTGCCGATTTGCGCGTTAGCGGGACTCGACCCTTGCCGCCAGACTATCGTGCAGCTGCGAAACAACGAGGCTTGCAGGCTATAGAGAGTGCGCTGTTTCTAAGCATGGTGGGTTACCAGCAACAGAACATATTGGCGGAAATTCAGGCGGTGGAGGATGGTTATCCGCTGCGCGGGAAAGTTGAGATTGATGATGGCGGGCGCAATGCCTCGCAGAGGTTCTCGCACCCGCAGGGTGAATTGCACCCCTACGGTGTGATGCAGGGCACCTTGTGGGCAGATAAGCGCTTGATGCACAGTTTGGGTTTGCGGTTGGGAGATGAAGTCAGGCTGGGTGCACTGCACTTACGTGTGGCCGCGCGCGTGGTGCGCGATGTAGATCAATCAGTCAGCTTCGCCAGTTTGGCACCGCGGGTGCTGATTAATTCTGCCGATCTGGCTGCCAGTGGTTTGGTGCAGGAAGGTAGCCGCATTCGCTATCGTTTGCTGGTGGCGGGTGAAGCGGTGCAGGTGGCCGATTTCCGTGGCTGGGCGCAAGGACAGTTGGCGCTGGGGGAGAAGCTGGAAGATGTGCGCGATGCGCGACCTGAAATCCGCACGGCACTGGAACGCGCCGAGCGTTTTCTGGGGCTGGCGGCGCTGACTGCGGTGGTGCTGGCCGGCGTGGCGCTGGCGTTGGCGGCGCGCCATTTCATTCTGCGCCATCTGGATGTCTGCGCCATGATGCGCTGTTTGGGCGCGACGCAGGCGCAGGTGTTGCGCATTTTTCTGCTGCAATTTTTACTGCTGGGTGTGCTGGCCGCGTTGCTGGGCGGCTTGCTCGGCTATGCGGCGCAAGCGGCGCTGGTGCAATCCATCCCCGCCATGCGCGAAGCGGGCTTACCCGCGCCGGGCTGGCAGCCGCTGGCACAAGCCTCAATTAGCGGCATGGCGTTGTTGCTGGGCTTTGCCTTTTTGCCGCTGTGGCAATTGAAAAGCGTTTCTCCGCTGCGCGTCATCCGGCGCGAGCTGGGTGCGCCAGCTGCGCCGGTAGGCCTGCTTTATATTTTAGCGGGCGCAGTGTTGTGCGGGCTGTTCTTGTGGCAAGCAGGTTCACTCAAGCTGGGCTTGACCGTATTGGCAGGCTTGGCGGCAGGCATGCTGCTGTTTGGTGGCTTGGCATGGTTGGCAGTGCGCGCGCTGGCCCACTTGGGCGGTCATGCGTTTGCCAATATGGCGCGGCATGGCCGTACCAATGCCGTGCAAATTGTCGCGCTGAGCCTGGGCGGCATGGCTTTGTTGCTGCTGGTTTTTGTGCGCGCTGACTTGATGGCAAGCTGGCGCGGGCGACTGCCACCGGATGCGCCCAATCGTTTTATCATCAACATTCAGCCCGAACAGCAGGATGCGCTCAATCATTTTTTCGCGCAGTGGAAAATTCCGGCGCCAAAATTATTTCCCATGGTGCGTGCGCGCTTGATCGCCATCAATCAACATCCGGTAAATGCTGACACCTATACCGAGCAACGTGCGCGCGCGTTGGTCGAGCGCGAATTTAATTTGTCGTGGTCGGATACGTTGCCGAACGGTAATGAATTGGTGGCGGGCGCATGGTTTTTCAGAGGACAGAAGACAGAAGCACCCGCAAGGAGTACGCCGCCAGACGCTCGCCCTTCGGGCGGTCTAGGCGCAGACGGAGGACAGAAAGGGAGTGAGCTATCTGTGGAAGAAGGCATAGCCAAAACCCTGTCCATACATCTGGGCGATAGTTTGACTTACGACATAGCAGGCAATCAATTCACGGCGCAGGTGAGCAATCTGCGCAAAGTGCAGTGGGATTCCATGCAAGTCAATTTTTTCGTAATCGCCTCGCCCGGTCTGCTGGAAAATTCTCCGGCCAGTTACCTGGCCAGCTTCCATTTGCCAGCAGACAAGGCGCTGGCCAGCGATGCCTTGATCAAGCAATTCTCCAATCTACAGTTGATAGATGTGGATGACATGATTAACCAAATCCGCCACATCATGGATCAAATCGCGCAAACCCTGAGCGCAGTATTTTTATTCACGCTGCTGAGCGGCTTGTCCGTACTCTACGCCGCTTTGCTCGCCACGCAAGACGAACGCATTCATCAAGCTGCAATCTTGCGTACGCTGGGCGCTGAGAGTAAATATTTGCGGCGGCTGCACCTGACCGAATTTGCCGTGCTGGGTGCATTGAGTGGGCTGTTTGCGGCAGCAGGCGCGGCCTTGCTGGGATGGGTGCTGGCGCGTGTCGTGTTGGACATTCCTTACCAGTTCAGCGCATTGTTGTGGTTGGCTGGTGTGGGTGGCGGAGTGGTTATTGTGACACTGGCCGGGTGGCTGGCGACACGGCGCGTGATTATGATGTCGCCCTTGCGGGTGTTGCAATCGGTTTAACATTAACTGCCCTTGCTGATATCAAGGGCAGTTAATGCGAGTTGAAAAACGCTTACTTACACTTTGTTACGACAGTATCTGTCCCTTTTATTTCAGTGCCATTACTGGTTTTTCCTGTCAATGATGCAGATGTATCGCCACACTGAATGCCCGTGCTCTGCGTTCCAAAATGCAGCACCATGTCTAAATCTCCATCTCCATCTACGTCTTCAATATGGCCTTTTTGATGAGATTCCATCGCTTTATAAGGGCCGAACATTACGGATAAAGGATCGACGGTAGTGGCATCGAAACTGCTGTTTGACAAAATTGCTACCGGGGTTTCTCCCATGTTGGATGGGTTGATGCTATTGGGGAAGCTGCCCGGCTTGATGTCAATGGATACTGAGAGAGTCGGGCAAATTAACTCCCCCTGATTAAGCACCAAATTGTCGAAGGCGAGTTTGACATCCTGATTTGTAAAGGCATAGTTGTGGCTCCATGCATGCAGGCCAATACCGACATCATTGGTGGTTGTTTGTGTGCTATTTACCATAATCCAGTTTCCTGAAGCATAGTAATACCCCGTTATCGTTCCGTTGGTTCGCACCAGCCGTAATTTCCCGGACAAATCCCCCGTGGGGATTACACCCTGAACGCCATCTGAAAAATGGGTTAGGTAGACCTCCCGTGGTGCGCCGTAGAAATCAATTTCGCTACCAAAGCTGGTTCGTTCAATGGGTCCGCTGCCGGTGCTTATGGAAATTCTCACACCATTGGCAGTAGGCCATGATAGTAAATCATAATCCACCTGAATATCGTAATCCCCTCTGAGCGAGCAAATGCTTGAGTAGCCAGCTGAAAACCCAGGATTAGTCGGATCATCGAGAGATGTGGCGGGAATAGAAATTTCCAGACGTTGATTGGTTTCCGATATCGAAGGGCCGGTA
>JAUSKS010000108.1 GCA_030646595.1 Gallionellaceae bacterium
GTTGGGGGGTTGGGGGGTTGGGGGGTTGGGGGGTTGGGGGGTTGGGGGGTTGGGGGGCAGGGAGGGGTTAAAGCCGTAAGCCAAGCGTAGCGATGCCTTCAGCCAAAAAAACCCACTCCAACTCCCCCTTGTCAGGGGGAGAGCAGTACGCTTACTACGCGATCGAATAAATCTGCGTTTCCCTAAAGTCAAAGTATCTATTTTCAAGAAGGCAAAAGCTTTGTACGCCAACGCACAGATAAAATCCGGAGAAATCAATGATTATGAAAAAATGAGGCATTTACTTTGCTCAAAATGGTAAAGAAGAAAGCATGAAAAAACGTAAAGCTCGTGTACTGATTGCGGATGATGAGCCGCATATCCGCAGTTGGATCGGTTTGATTTTTACATCGCTGGGTGCAGAAGTCATTGCCGAAGCTTCAGATGGCGAACAGGCATTAAGCTTGTACAAGCAATTCTCGCCGGATATGGTGTTGCTCGATATCAATATGCCCAAGATGGACGGGATCGCTGTTCTGAAACAAATCATGGTGATCAATAATAGAACTCTGGTGGTGATGTTGACCTCGTTGAATGCGCTTGAAATCGTGAAGGAGTGCATCGATAACGGGGCATGGAATTACATTCTGAAGGACACGACCGCCGATGAGTTGCACAAAGCGATCAGTGCAACCTGGGGTGAATATATGGCGGCAATCAAAGCAGTCAGGGACGTTGCACCATCATGAATTGCAATCACATCAACCCGGCGGGTTATGTGTACTGCGGGACATGCGGGGCCGTATTGGCGCATGTCCGTTGCCGTTGCGGCTTTGTCGCCGGAATCGGTGACATATTCTGCGGCCGCTGCGGAATAAATTTGCTTGAGGGTGCCGCAGGGGATGGCCGGGCCGTCGTTGATGCCGATCATCGTTTTGATCTTGAGCGTCTGGTACAGCAGGCGGCGCAAGAAAAGCAGTTTCTGGAGTCAACCGATAAAGCGCGTGTTACGCAGGACGATATTCGCAAGCTGCTAACCATGCGTAAAAGGAAATTCTGATGATAAAGCTGACGGAATCGTTGATTGCAAGTTTGCAGGAAAAGGCACACGTTCCACCTGCGCCGCTGGCAAGCATGATCAGGGCGGCAAAAAATGATGCGGTCGATTTTGCGCAGTTCGTCATTCAGGATGGGTATCTGGACCGCGACACGGCGGGAGAATGGTTGGCGAGCCAGTTGAACCGCACTTACGTCAACCTGAGCAAAACCCTGTTTCAGGAAGAAATGCTTTCCATGCTGACCGTGGAGATCGCGCAACGCTATCAGGCTATCCCGTTCTACAATTTGGGCAATGCGGTGACGGTGGCGATGGTTAGCCCCAATGACCAGCAGGTTGTCACGGTGCTGGAAAATTTGTTAATGAAGCCGGTTAGCCCGGTGTTCTGTTTCAAGGATGAGGTCGATTCGGCAATCAAGGTTAATTATCAATCCGCCCAGCATGTGGATGATCTGGTGACGAGCTTCGACCTGACGGTATTCCAGGCAGGAGAGTTGAGTGATGCGGCGCTGATGAAACTGCTCGACTCCAAGCCGCTCGTCGAACTCTCCGACTCGATCATCCTGCTGGCGCTCAAGGAACGCGCCTCGGATATCCATATTGAACCGAAGAAGAATGAGGTGCTAGTGCGCTTCCGGATCGACGGGGATCTGGTGGACAGGCTGTTCCTGCCGGTAGAAATGGCGTTACCGCTGACATCACGTTACAAAATCTCATCCGGGCTGGATATCACCGAGCGACGCAGGCCGCAGGATGGCCGACTCAGTTTTGCGCTCCCGATGAAAGTGCTGGATTTGCGCGTTTCCTGCCTGCCTGTCATGCACGGCGAAAAAGTGGTGATGCGCATTCTGGGCTCGTTATATACCAGTTCCGTCCTGAATCTGGACAAGCTGGATTTTTCTCCCGAGGTGTTGCGCCCATTCAAGACCACCCTGAAATATCAGCAGGGCATCCTGTTTGTGACCGGCCCGACCGGTTCGGGCAAGAGCACCACGCTGTATGCGGCGCTGAACTTTATCAACACGCGCGACATCAACATGGTCACCATCGAAGACCCGGTCGAATACGAAGTGCCGACCCTGAATCAGGTGATGGTCAACGATAAGGCCGGCCGGGGCTTTCAGACAGTGTTGCGTTCGGTGTTGCGCCAGGATCCGGATACCATTCTGGTGGGCGAAATCCGCGACACCGAAACCGCGCGTATCGCCGCCCAAGCGGCGTTGACCGGCCATCTGGTCTTGACCACGCTGCACACCAACGATGCGATTCAGGCTACCACGCGCTTGCTGGAAATGGGCGTGGAGCGGTTCATCGTGGCTCCATCCATCATCGGCGTGCTTGGGCAGCGTCTGGTGAAAAGGTTGTGTGAATATTGCAAGACCGAACATCGGCCCAATCGTGAGGAGTTGCGCCAGTATTTCTACTGGCGCGAAGGCGCCGAGCTACCGGTATTTTACAAAGGAACGGGCTGCGGGCATTGCGGTGGCTCAGGCTATTCCGGACGGGTGGGCATTCATGAATTCCTGAAAATCACTCCGCAGCTACGCGACGCGATCCTGCGTGAACGCAATTATGATGAGATACTGGCTATCGCGGTGCAGCAGGGATTTCACAATCTGCGCTACGACGGTTTCAAGAAGTCATTGCGTGGATTGACTTCACTGGAAGAGGTAATACGCGCCACCGCTTCGCTGGAAGATGAATAAAGAGTATGCAGCCACAATAGGCGTAATTCTAATCCGTGATTAAATTAATGATTAATGCATCCGACATACTTAACGCAAAAGTGCTGGTCGTTGACGATCAGCAGGCCAATGTGCAGTTGCTGGAGCAAATGCTGCGCGGCTCAGGCTATGTTTCCATCACGTCCACGATAAACCCGCTTGAGGTATGCGAGCTTCATCGCAAGAACCGCTACGACCTGATCCTGCTCGATCTTAAGATGCCCGGCATGAGTGGATTCCAGGTGATGGAGGGACTCAAGGACATTGAACCGGACGGCTACCTTCCTGTCATTGTGATCACCGCCCAACTGGCTTATAAGCTGCGTGCGCTGGAAGTCGGCGCGAAAGATTTCGTGAGCAAGCCGTTCGATGTTCTCGAAGTGAAAACGCGTATTCACAATATGCTGGAAGTACGGCTATTGTACAAGGAGCGCAATCGCCTGAATCAGGTGTTGCAGGAAAAGAACGCCGAACTGGAGAGTGCCAGGTCTGTGGCGGAAAAAGCCAACCTGGCCAAATCTGATTTTCTTTCCACTGTGAGCCATGAGTTACGCACGCCGCTGACGTCGATTCGTGGCGCGCTGGCGTTGATTGCCGGGGGCGTGGTGGGTGAGTTGTCGGCGGCAGCCAAACCGCTGGTCGATATTGCGCATAAGAACAGCGAACGGTTGATCCTGCTGGTTAACGATATTCTCGATATGGAAAAAATCGAGGCGGGCAAAATGGAGTTCAATTCCAGCCCGGTCAATCTCACACAATTGTTGAAACAGGCGCTGGACGGTAATCATGCCTATGCCGAGCAGTATCGGGTTAGCTTTGAACTGAAAAGCGATCCGGCGAGTGATTTGTCGAGTAATTTATCCGGGGCGATGGTCAACGTGGATGCCAACCGGATGATGCAGGTATTTGCCAATTTGCTGTCGAATGCCGCCAAGTTTTCTCACACAGGCGGCAAGGTGTTGGTTACGGTTGAACGAATTGGTCAGCATATTCGTGTGGCAGTAAAGGATAATGGCCCAGGCATTTCAGACGAATTCAAGGATCAGATATTCCAGAAATTTGCCCAGGCCGACTCCTCCGATACCCGCAAAAAAGGAGGGACCGGCCTGGGGCTTTCCATTGCCAAGGCGATCATCGAGCAGATGGGCGGCAGAATTTGGTATGACTCGCAACCCGATGTGCAGACCGCGTTTTATGTTGAATTACCCGAATGGGAAGAAATTTGTTGTTGAGTGGATTGATAAACCGATCAGTCAGGATCGTGAGTTATTTTACGAGAGAGGGTAGCAATGGCGGATAAGCTGACGCGTATCTTGTATGTGGAGGATGAGCCGGATATTCAGGCGGTGGCGCGGCTCGCGCTGGAAACCCTGGGTGGTTTCACGGTGGAAATATGCAGCTCCGGGAGCGAGGCGCTCAGCCGGGCATCTGATTTTCAACCGCAGCTGATTTTGCTGGATGTGATGATGCCGGGCATGGACGGTCCGACCACGCTGGGTAAGCTGCGTGAACTGCCGCAATTCGCCGCCACACCGGTAATTTTTATGACCGCCAAGGTTCAACCCGGCGAGGTCGCGGGCTACAGGGAGATCGGCGCGGTTGATGTCATTCCAAAGCCCTTCGATCCGATGACGTTATCAAGCCAGGCGCAGGCCATCTGGGAGCGTTACCATGGTTGATCTGGCAGATATGCAAGCCCAACTTAAAATCCTGAGCGATGCTTATGCCGCGCAATTGCCGGAAAAACTCGAACAGATCGAACAGGCGTGGAAGCAGTTGCCAAGGAATAGCTGGGATGATGAGGGTTTTCAAACCTTGCACCGCATGGTGCATAGCCTGACCGGATCAGGAAAAATGTTTGATTTTGCGTTGCTTAGCGATGTGGCACGAAATCTGGAAGAGCATCTCAAGCAAATTACGCAGGCAAAAATCGCGCCGAACGAAGAACAGCGCAAGCGCATACAGGTTTTGCTGGGTGAGCTTCATCGGGTTTGCATACGCAAACTCAACTAACGAGCATGGCAAGTTGCCACCCCTGATAACGAAACTTGCCATGCCCGTTTCCCCCTATCCAACTTTCCCCCGCAAGCGGGAGAAAGGGCAAACGAATCGCTGCGCTAGTTTCACGTTAACCTTTGCGATGGCGGTCGGCCATTTCGCCCGAAGTACTCACCACTTCTTGATCGGGATGGTGAGGTAGATGGCGAAAACGGAGAACGCGTTGAATTGTGGAACTTTCGGGATGTAGGTTGCATTTAGTTTCACGGTGCCGAAATCATAGGTGAGACGCGGAATCGGCGCGACAAAGCCATTGCCTTTGTTGTAGGTTTTGCTTTGGATGGCCAGGAGATCAGCGCCAAACCTCAAGTGGTCACCGAGCTTGAACTGGTAACCTGCCCCTGCAAACTTCGCCAAATGATTCCCGGAGTCTTTGAAAAACCCGCCTTCCACATTAGCCTGACCACGAGCGTCATTGTGAAACTGGTAACCAAGTCCGAGCCCAGCATTGAGTTCGTTGTCCAAGTGATTGAGGCGGGTACCTGCACGATCCGGGTGATACGATAATCCGAAGACGTGAAAATTGAGGCCAAACCGTTGATCTGCTGGCTGAGTATCATACGCAGATTCCACTGTTGTATTGGAGGCAGCGACCCTATCTGCAGAATGAATCTTGTTTGAAGATTCCTGTGTGCCGGAGGCGACATTATCCGCTGGAGCCTCGTGCGAAGATTCTGTATTTGTGTTGGTGGCAGCGACATTGTTTGTTGGTCGTACCTCATGCGAAGGCTCCACGTCCGCAGAAGCGGTTTGAAGAGCCACGCTGAAGAGCGTGGACTCAGGCCGACGTTCGAGAGTGCCGCATCCGCATAAAGCAAAGATAGCAACGAAAGTCGGTGCTAGCCTATAAGTGAGATATCTCATATTCTCCCTCTGTTGTGTTAGCGTGATTGGCATTGCTAATTTCAATGGCCAAGTACCATGTATACGAGGCGGGTGCGATGTGATCGCGACAACGCCATACTAGTCGCGACTACTACAGATGATCCACTCCCCGCTGATGCTCTCGCCATACGGCCATTTGATAGCTTGAGATGCCGTTCGATTCATGAAAATTGTAGCCAAGGCGATCGTCTGTCAGTCTGCACCACTGCCGTTTGAAATTGCCTTTGAATTCTCTCCAGCCACATTTGATGCGAGTTATGTTCATCATGATAAGCTCCTTGTTACTTGTTGCATTTGATTGAAAATTGTTCCCAATAGCAGCAGGTTAAAATTTCCAGCCTGCCTCTCTTAAACTGTTCTTGTGAAGCACTGAATCCTTGAGAGTGCTGCACCGAGTAATTTGATCATCCCACCTCCGCAAAACATTCTCGGTGCGCTGGCACGCATAGGGAAACAATTTGATTTGATTGTCACTGCGCAGGATTATGGTGCTGCTTGTCAGTCGGACGCTCAATACATCCAAGCGAGATATTGGTTAAACAAGATGCGGCCAGGCGCGCGCAAGTAGCACGACTCTGGAGTAATCAGACAGATTTGTTACCTGCTGTGTATGGATCAATACAGATTGCAGCTCAAATAAATACTGTTTTTTATGCTTCTCCCAATAAATTTTTTCCTTATGTGCGTTGGCGCACGAAATGTCATGGGCGGAAGTGAGATAGTTCAACCATATGTAGCATATTGCCTTAGCTCCACGTATTTCGATTTTGGATTGAAGCAGGCCAAACTGAAGCTCGCATAGCCATCAAGCATGTCAACAGCAAGTATTGATGAAACGACTGATGGAACTCTAGCCATCTGACTAACCGGTGGAGAAAAAAATGAACAGACCCGAAATCGTTACAAAGTCACTGATGTGGTTCGTGGTATTGCTGCTGGTTTGTTTGACAGCAGGGTGTGGAGGAAAAGGGTTAAGCTCAGGGAACATTGCCCCCGAGGTGGCCAAAGCCATTACCGCCTTTTCGCTTGCCGGGGTTGCGGGGACCATAAATGAAACGGCAAAGACCATCGCGGTACCCATGCCGTACGGCACAAACGTGACGGCTCTGATTGCGACATACACGACTACCGGCGCAGGCGTGAAGGTGGGGGCGACGACGCAGGTAAGCGCTGCAACGGCGAACGACTTTACCAGCCCGGTGGCGTACATCGTAACTGCGGCAGACAACTCGACGGCGACCTATAACGTGACCGTTACTGTGGCTCCGAACTCTGCCAAAGCCATTACCGCCTTTTCGCTTGCAGGGGTTGCGGGGACCATAAAAGAAACGGCAAAGACCATCGCGGTACCCATGCCGTACGGCACAAACGTGACGGCTCTGGTTGCGACATACACGGCTACCGGCGCAGGCGTGAAGGTGGGGGCGACGACGCAGGTAAGCGCTGCAACGGCGAACGACTTCACCAGCCCGGTGGCGTACATCGTAACTGCGGCAGACAACTCGACGGCGACCTATAACGTGACCGTTACTGTGGCTCTGGCAGCTCCGGTACCTCTTGGCTTGGCCGGAAATTATGTGATTTTCGCAAACACGGGAATTGACACTTCTGCGGGCTCATCGGTGATTACTGGAGATATGGGAGCCGGCCCAGGAATCACCTCGACCAGCATCACCGGATTTGCGCTGAACCTACCCGCAGCGAGTGCATTTTCAACCTCTGCCCAAGTAAGCGGAAACGTCTACGCATTTGATTACGCGCCCCCTACTCCGGCTAATGTGACCACGGCTTCAAACGACATGGGAACCGCCTACACCGACGCCGCTTCACGGACAGCTACATCTGCTGCGACTACCAACGTGGGTAACGGAACACTTACCGGTTTAACCCTCACCCCCGGCGTCTACCAATGGGGTACCGCCGTTAATATAACAACGGATCTCACCCTCAATGGCAGTGCGACAGATGTATGGATATTCAAGGTGGCGGGAATTCTCGATCTGGTCGCGGCCAAGAGCGTTCTCCTAACCGGTGGAGCATTGCCCAAGAACATCTTCTGGCAGGTTGCCGGTGCTGTGAACATTGGAGCGGCCGCACACATGGAGGGAGTGATCCTCTCTCAAACAGCGATCACACTAGGGGCGGGCGCATCGGCAAACAGCAGACTTTTGGCGCAGACCACCGTCACTTTGGAAAGTAATGCGGTTACACAACCTGCCCCATAAGGCATGAGCTTTTAATATTTCCTTATGTGTGACAGCGTACGGAACATCGTGGACGAAAATATGATAGTGCAGCCGGGTGTGATTTGTGCCTTAACTCCGAATGGTTCGATTTTGAAATGGGGCTGGCAAAATTGATGCTCGCATAAGCGTCAGTAATGAGCCAGTCGATTACACCAATATTTTTTGCATTCTAATTTTAAAGAGGAGAAACATAATGAACAGATTCGAAAGTATTACCAAGCCACTAAGGTGGTTTATGGCATTCCTGTTGGTTGCTTTTGTGGCTGGATGCGGAGGTGGCGGGGGAGGAGGTGGAGCCGTACCTCTGAGTTCTACCAAGGCCATTACTGCTTATTCGCTTGCCGGGGTTACAGGGACTGTCAATGAAACGGCAAAGACCATCGCGGTGACCATGCCGTCCGGGACAAACGTAACGGCGCTGGTTGCAACATTCACAACCACAGGGGCAAGCGTAGCGGTAACCGCTACACCGCAGTCGAGCGGTACAACGCCAAATGATTTCACTAGCCCGGTGACATACACGGTAACTGCTGCCGACGCTACAACGGCGACTTATATCGTAACTGTAACTGTGGCTCCGGCCTCCGCCAAGGCCATTACCGCCTATTCGCTTGCCGGGGTTGCAGGGACCATCAATGAAACGGCAAAGACCATCGCGGTGACCATGCCGTTCGGGACAAATGTAACAGCTCTGGTTGCGACATTTACGAGCACAGGAGCGGGCGTTCCTACAGTGGGAGGAGTGAATCAGGTGAGTGGTACAACGCCAAATGATTTCACAACTTCGAAGGCATACATCGTAACTGCTGCTGACACTACAACGGCGACCTATACCGTAACCGTAACCGTGGCCGCCAGCTCTGCCAAGGCCATTACCGCCTATTCGCTTGCCGGGGTTGCAGGAGCTATAGATCAAACGGCAAAGACCATCGCGGTGAGCATGCCGTCCGGAACAGACGTAACGGCTCTGGTTGCGACATTCACGACCACAGGAGCAAGCGTGAAGATTGGAGCGGCTATCCAAGTGAGCGGTACAACGGCAAACAACTTCACAACACCGAAGGCGTACATCGTAACTGCGGCCGATGCATCAACGGTGACTTATACCGTAACTGTGTCTCTAGCAGCAGGCCCGCCAGCAGTAAATCTTTTGTCAATATCAACAAATAATTTCGTGATCCTGGCAACATCGATGATTACAGAAGCTGCTCCGGTTAATGGTGCTATCACTGGAAATATCGGAGTGAGTCCAGCCGCCGGCTCTACTATCCTTGTAGCATGCACAGAAATGCTGACCGGGAAAATATACCAGGTCGATGATGCATATGCAGATGCTGCTTGTTCTATGTCTGGAACTGTAAGTGCCGGGGTGAATAAGACCTTGGTGGATCAAGCAGTGCTCGACATGGGAACTGCATATACCGCAGCCTCAGACCCGGCAACACCGGCAGGAGTGGGCGCTTCCAATCTTGACCTGCTCGGTGGAAATATTCCCGCAGGGACGAACTTTACTCCGGGCGTCTACACTTGGGGTTCCAATGTCAATATAAACGGAAATATCACCCTCACAGGTGGCGCAAGCGATGTTTGGATATTCCAAATGTCGGGCAATCTCGCTATCGCCTCTTGCGGTTCTTGTGCAAGTGCGGCAGACGGAGCCGCCATTAAGGTAATTCTCAGCGGTGGAGCCTTGGCCTCGAATGTCTTCTGGCAGGTCGGTGGCGCCACTACAACGCTCGGAACGTACTCCACGTTTAATGGAAATATATTGACCGCACCGGCTGGGCTGATTGCCATACAAACCGGCGCAATACTGCATGGTAGAGCATTGTCTGGCACCTCAGTCGCTCTGGATGGGAATGCGGTAGGGCCGTAAGGCAGACAGCATTTAGAATGCGAAGCAGCAAATATAAGGCCGTCGCAAGACGGCCTTCTTCATAATGGCATGAGTTTTCTCTACTCAGACAGCATCCCGTAATTGAGCTACTACCGATTACATCTCAATAACCTTAGAAAAAGCAGTTGGCGAGAAATATCATGCTGTTTCAATACGTTGTGCTGCTCTTGTAGGTGCGAATTTATTCGCACGCAACCTATTGTTCGGGCGAATAAATTCGCACCTACATACCCCTCAACTGCTTTTTCTAGGATAACTGCTTTCATGTGATTTCCCAATAAAGATTTCCTTATGTGTGACAGCGTACAGAGCACCGTAGACGGAAGTGGGACATTGCAACTGCATGTAACAAATTGCCTTAGCTCGGGTTGATTCGATTCTGGATTAAAGCAGGCAAAATATAAGCAGCCGCAAAGGTTCTGTCGATTGCACCGATGCTTTTTTTGAATCAGATAAATAGGAGAAGAAAATGAACAGGTTCGAAAGCATTACAAAATCGCTGAGGTGGTTCATGGCATTGCTGCTGGTCGCTTTTGTGGCGGGATGCGGTGGCGGTGGCGGTGGAAGCGGAAGCGGCACTACGGCAACCAATGCCATTACAGCCTATTCGCTTGCCGGAGTTACAGGGACTATAAACGAAACGGCAAAGACCATCGCGGTGACTGTGCCGAATGGGGCAAACATAACGGCTCTGGTTGCAACATTCACTGCCACAGGGGCAAGTGTAAAGGTGGGGGCGACAGTTCAGGCGAGTGCTGCAACACCGAATGACTTCACAGCGCCAGTGACATACATCGTAACTGCGGCAGATGGCACAACGGCAACCTATACCGTAACCGTAACTGGAGCCTTAAACTCTGCCAAGGCCATTACAGTTTATTCGTTTGCCGGGGTTACAGGAACCATAAATGAAACGGAAAAGACTATAGCGGTGACCATGCCAAACGGAACAAATATAACGGCTTTGGTTGCGACATTCACGACCACGGGGGTAGGCGCACCTACGGTGGGAGGAGTAAACCAGGTTAGCGGTACAACGGCAAATGACTTCACAGTTGCGAAGGCATACATCGTCACTGCTGCAGATGGCACAACGGCGACCTATACCGTAACCGTAACCGTGGCATCAGCCACTGCCAAGGCCATTACCACCTATTCGTTTGCCGGATTGCCGGGGGCTACAGGAACTATAACCGAGCCGGCACACACCATAGCGGTGACCGTACCAAACGGGACAAACGTAACGGCTCTGGTTGCGACATTCACGACTACTGGTGCAAGTGTTACGGTAGCTGCCGCACCGCAGACAAGCGGTGCAACGGCGAATAACTTCACAGCTCCGGTGGCATACCTTGTAACTGCAGCAGACGCATCAACGGTAACCTATAACGTAACCGTAACCGTGTCCACAGCGGCAGGTCCAGCACCGATAAATTTGGGAACGGCGGGCAATTTTGTGATTCTGGCGAAAACAGGAGTTTCAACTACTGGAACCACCGCAGTGATTGGAGATATTGGAGTTAGTCCTGCAGCAGCGAGTTACCTGACTGGTTTTTCACTGATCGCGGATCCCTCAAATGTATTTTCAACATCATCCTTAGTGACCGGAAGTTTGTACGCAGCCAACTATGCTGTGCCTACTCCCAGCAACATGACCACGGCTGTAAGCGACATGGAGACTGCGTTCACCGATGCTGCAGGAAGAACCGTGCCTGCTGCTGTAACAGAACTGGGGGCTGGGGATATTAGCGGGATGACACTCGCTCCTGGCCTTTACAAATGGGGCACCGGCGTTTTAATAACCGGGGTCGGCGTTACTCTCTCGGGTGGCGCCAATGATGTCTGGATCTTCCAGATAGCACAAAATCTCACCGTAAGTAACAGTGCCATTATTACCCTGAGCGGCGGTGCGCAGGCCAAAAACATTTTCTGGCAGGTTTCTGGCCAAACGCTCCTTGGAACAGCGGCTGATTTCAAGGGAATTATATTGTGCCAAACACTTATTTCGCTGAACACCGGCGCAGTAATGACCGGCAGGGCGTTGTCACAGACTGCGGTTACATTGGATGCTAATGCAGTTACGAAACCAGCCCCATAAGGTATGAGGTAGAGAATGTGAAGCAGTGAATAAAAGGCCGTCGCGATACGGTCTTTTTTTCATAATGGTATGTGCTTCGCTTACTTAAGCACAAAATTAAATGGCAATGCACAAGCATGCCATGCAGTGACGCATAACGAATGAGCGGATTAACTTTTACCTGCCGTGTGTGGCAGCACAGATTACATCTCAAATACTGCCCTATTGGGCTTTCAAAATAAAACCTTACTTATGTGCGCTGGCGAACGGAGCGGCGTGAGATGAAGTGTGATAGTTCACCCAAGTTTTGCAAATTGCTTTGGTTTCGGTTTGTTCGATTTTTAGTTGTAGCAGACCAACCTGAAGCTCACATAATCGTAAAGCATGTCAGCTGAAAATGTTGGCGTCTCATACCAAGATAATTAGCATCAAGTGATCGGTAAATAGCGTCGATATTTTTTGGATTAAATGTAAAGGGGTTAAGCAAATGAACAGATTTGAAAGCGTTACAGATGGAGCTGATGTTCATTCAAATTGGCTTCCAAGCGAAGGCAACACAGTGGTTAACCATAAGCCACGGATGTGGCTCATGGTATTGTCACTGGTTGCTTTTGTGGCAGGGTGCGGAGGCGGAGGGAACGGTTCAATTCTGGGAGGTCTTCCCCCATTGACGCAAGCGACGTTGACTGACGTAACCAAGCCCAGAGTGACGCTTACTGTTCCTGCCACGACGAGCCCTGGCCCGACTCTTGTCGCGCCAGCCAACGTGGCAATTACCGCAACTTTCACTGAGGCTATGCTCCCAGGCACGATAACCGCAGCAAGCTTTATGGTTGTAGATACAACAACTCCCGGAGCTGTCGCCGCTGTCACTGTAACTTACGATACTGCCTCTAAAACGGCGATCTTTACGCATGCTGGGCTTACAGTCGGCGATAACTATACTGCCACAATTACTACCGTAGCCACAGATATGGCGGGCAATGCGCTGGCAGGCAATCAAGCCGCCTTGCCCGCAGCAAGTAACTATGTGTGGACTTTTACCGCCTCGGCTGTAGATGTTACCTCACCCACAGTGACGCTTACCGCTCCTGCTGATCTTGCCACAGCGGTGGCTATCAACAGTACCGTCAACGCAACATTCAGCGAGGCAATAGATCCGACAAAGATTTGTGGTTCGGCAAACTTGACGGCAGCATGCCCCGTGGCAACCTTTACGGTGGTGAACACAACACTTGGCGGAACTCCCGTAGCGGGCGTCGCAAGCTACGTAGCCAACAGCAACATCGCGACCTTTACACCATCAAGCAATCTCGCAACCAGCACATTGTTTACGGCCACAGTTACCAATGTGGTTACGGATTTGGCAGGCAATACATTAATAGCTGGGGTCAAGCCGAACCCATGGACTTTTACCACAGGTACGGGGCTCGCACCGGGCGCAGCAAATTTTGGCACAGCCAGCACTTTTGGAATCATGGCAACCTCCGCGATCACCAACACCGGTGCGGCCACTATAGTCAATGGAGATGTCTCACTGGAACCGGGTACGTCCAATGGCTTGTTGCCAATACAGGTAAACGGCTCGATACATATTAACGACACAGTATCGCATCAAGCCAGAGCAGATCTGTTGGCCACATATAACACCCTCAAGAGCATGTCACCGGGAACAACCGTGCCTGGTGGTACAGACTTGGGCGCATTCGGTATCACTCCGGGTACGCTCGCTCCAGGCACCTATACATCTGGCAGCACGATGCTGGTCTCGACCCCTCTTACTCTCGACGCCGGAGGCGATGCAAATGCAGTCTGGGTGTTCCAGATTGGTTCATCGCTGACAACAAATGTGGGTGGAGGAAATATTTCACTGGCTAACGGTGCGCAAGCCAAGAATGTGTTCTGGGTTCCAACATCAGACGCGACTGTAGGAGTGGGCACTACATTCAATGGGAGCATAGTGGCCGGCAGGGATGCCACTGGTCAGACTGGTGCAACCATAAACGGCAGAATATTGGCAGGGGCGATCACTGCGGGCACGATTGCTCTGGACACAAATACTGTCAACGTGCCGCTCCCATAAGGCTGAGGCATAAAAAAGCCGACAGCATCATTTCTGCCGCCCCTTGTTGCTTGATCAAGACACAATTAATTTGCAGAGCAATTTATTTAAATTTTGTGAGAAAAAACATGAAGAGAGTAGCTAAAACCGTAACGGCACTAAGTCTTGCAGGGTGCGCTGTAATAAACAGCGCGGTAGCAGACGACTCAAATTGGTACCTCGGGGGCAATATTGGCCAGTCGAGGGCAAAAATAGACGATACGCGGATTACTGCCCAACTGGTGGGAGTCGGTTTTGCTACAACTTCGATTGTCGATGAGAACCGTAGCGCTGCCTATAAGCTTTTTGCCGGATACAAAGTTGGCAAAAATTTTGCTCTTGAAGGAGGTTATTTTGATATTGGAAAGTTTGGTTTTACCTCGACTACGATACCAGCAGGAACACTGACCGGCAAGATCAAACTCAGGGGTGTGAATATCGATGCAGTCGGCATTCTGCCTATAACTGAACAATTCGCTGTATTTGGCCGAGCCGGCTTGAACTACGCGCAAGCAAGAGACAACTTTTCCAGTACCGGACTCGTTCCTGCGCCGGTAAATCCGAATCCCAGTAAAAGTGAAGCGAATTACAAGTTCGGCATGGGGCTTCAATACGATTTCACCGAATCTCTCGGGATGCGCGCTGAAGCGGAGCGCTACCGGATCAATGATGCCGTTAGCAATAAGGGCGACATAAATATGTACTCGCTTGGCCTGGTTTATCGATTCGGTGTAAATAAACCATCCCCTGTCACACGCGATGCGGCGTCTGAGTCCATTGCTGCCCGTGAACCCATCGTTGCTGTAGCACCAGTACAGGTCATCGTGCCGGTTACGGTGCGTACCGCGCAGTACTGCAGCATTCTCGATTTCCAGTTTGAGATTAAGCAGGACGACATTCAGCGTGAAGAAAAAGAACGACTCAGTGTGTTTGGAACCTTCATGAATAAATACCCCGATACCACGGCCGTGATCGAGGGTCATACCGATGATGTGGGAACGTCTGAATACAATTGGAAGCTGTCCCAGCGCCGGGCGGAGAGCGTGGTGAGCTATCTGGTGGACAACTTCCACATTGCCACTTCCCGGTTGACGGCAGTGGGGTACGGCGAGATGCGCCCCATAGCTGACAATAGCACCAGGCAGGGGCAGCAAATGAACCGGCGTATTGGTGCTGTCGTTGCATGCGCGACGGATATCGAGGGGCTTAAAGTGGCTCCCGCTAGGGTCACTATGGCCATGGAAATGGAGTTCGACCCATACAAGCACACCATTGAGCCGCAGTACTACGACGAGCTCGGCAAGGTGGCGAATTTCTTGAAGGCGAACCCTTCCGTCACCGCAACGGTTGAAGGGCACGCCGGTAAATTCGTCGGCAACACAAAGGTACCCCCCGAGCTGGCGATGGATGTTTCCAAGAACCGCGCTCAAAGCGTGGTGAATTATCTGGTGAACAAACAGGGTATCTCTCCTTCGCGCCTTTCCGTGGAGGGATTCGGACAGGTTCGGCGTGTCTCTTATGGAACCAGTCTGGAAGGGCAGCAGGAAAACCGCAGGGTCAACATCATTTTCAACTACGCGAAATAGCAGAAAAGCCGGGGTTCGGCATTTCTACCGAAGCCCTCTTTCTTTACCGGGTACGCCGTTACCTCGCACATTCGGCAAAAGCCGCTCAAGCCGTCACAGCTTGCTGGCCAGATGAAACAGATGTGTCAAGTTTAGAAAACTATTTTAATTTAACCAGGGTTTACCCTACATGAAAGTGAAAAAATGAAAACCTCACGAATTATTCTTAATACGCTTGCCATGACTTCTTTAACTTTGGGTGGTATGGCTTTCGCAGATGAAATTACCAAGGAAGGCTACCTGACCGATACACGAGGCAATGTTGTAAAAAGCGGGGTCGGCCTATGCTGGCATACCTCAAGCTGGGCACCGGCCAAGGCGATTCAAGAATGCGATCCGGATCTGGTAAAAAAGGTTGAGCCAAAAATGGCAGAAGCCAAAAAAACCGATTTTGCGCCTAAACCTGTTGCCGCAGCGCCAGCTCTAACGCCAACGCCATTGGTAATTAAGAAAAAGATGGTGTTCTCTGCGGATTCCTCTGCAGATTCTCTTTTCGGTTTCGATAAGTCAACCGTAAATCCTGCGGGCAAACAGGCCATCGACAAGTTTATCGCCGACCTGGCCGGAGCCAACTTCGAGGTTGTCACGGTGATAGGACACACCGACCGAATCGGTTCGCACGCATACAACATGAAACTTTCGACACAACGCGCCGAAGCGGTCAAGGCATATATGGTGGAATCATCCGGAATTCCGGCCAATAAAATTGAGGCCAAAGGAGTAAACGGAACAGATCCTGTCACGAAACCCAGTGAATGCAAAGGCAAGAAAGCAACCAAAAAACTGATTGCCTGCCTGGCGCCAGATCGCCGCGTTGAAGTTGAAGTAGTCGCTACGCGAACTTACAAATAGCGGTCGAATCGGCCTTATTGATTCGACATTAAGTATGGAGCTGTTCATGTTAACTCCGAGAGAGTCTCATGGAAACATGAACAGCATCATGGCCTTTGAATCTGAGGCCAGACGAAGTGGTAACCCAGTTCGTACAGATTTAATAGAAAACCATTTTGGTTTAATCAGGGTTTACCCTATACAAGGAGCAATATCATGAAATCTACCACTAAGCGGTTCGCAACTTTTATTTTCGCCATGGTGCTGGCCTCTGTTCTCGGGTGCGCATCGTCCCCAACCCAGGAGGGGGCCGGAGAGTATGTTGACGATACCGTCATTACAGCCAAAGTGAAATCGGCAATTCTTGAAGAGCCTTCGCTGAAATCGGCCGAGATCAACGTCGAAACCTTCAAAGGCATCGTTCAACTGAGCGGCTTCATCAGCTCCGCTGCTGCTGAGCGCAAAGCGACTGAAGTTGCGCGCAGCATCAAGGGCGTGAAGTCGGTCAAGAATGACATGAGGCTTAAGTAAATCTATTCAGCACGGATCGGCTCTGAGCTTTAACCCGGATAGTTCATTAGCCATTTATCCATTGCTGACCCGATGGGTTACATGCCGGTTTCAACCCGGCATGTCGGGCTGAAACCCGGCCTGCGCACAAATGGATTATCTGGGTTTATTTTTGGCAACATGAACGCGCTTTTACAAGGAAAATGAAATGAAAGTTTTAGAAAGTTTGAAATTAGCCTGTATTTCGGTGCTGCTTGCTGCCGGACTTACAGCATGCGACAAGCCGGGACCAGCAGAGACTGCTGGTAAAAAAATAGATCAGGCGGCTGAAAATACTGGCAAAAAAATAGAGCAGACAGCTGAAGATGCCGGCAAAAAAATGGGCGAAGCAACCGATAAAGCCACTTTAAAAATGGCCGAGCAAAGCTATAAAGCTGGCGTGGTCATCGATGATGCCGAGATTACTGCCAAGGTCAAAGCAGCCATTTTTGCAGAACCCGGCCTCAAGACGCTGCAAATCAGTGTTGACACCGTAAAAGGCATCGTGACATTAAGCGGATCGGTCAATACGCAACAGAATAGTGACAGCGCAAAAGCATTGGCGGGCGCGGTGTCTGGCGTAAAAGAAGTTGAAAATAAACTGGCGCTAAAACCAAGTAAATGAGATTGAGTTGTTGTTAATCATTCAAGGAGTAGAACATGGAAATTCAAAACGCATATCAACAAAAAATGTCGGCACAACTGAAAGAATGGGGTGCGCAGATTGATTTATTGGAAGCCAAGATGGAGAACATAGGCGCAGACATGAGAGTCAAACGTGCCGAGGAACTTCATGAATTGCGCGCCAAGCAGCATGTAGCATCTGAAAAAATGAAGGAGTTGGGGAAAGCCAGCGGTGAAGCATGGGAGCAGATCAAAGTGACTGCTGACAAAATTTGGGATGAACTTAAAGTTGGCGTAACTGAGGCCCATTCCAAATTCAAATGAAATAACTTCAGGTTAAGGGGGGCTCTATAAATTCAAAATTCTAAGCGAGGCAAGGCGCGAGTAAAAAATTGCGACGGCGCATATATCTGATATGTTAGGAGTAATTTTTTATGAGCAACGCAGTATCGTGACGGAGTTTGGATTTATAGAGGCTCCCTTAAGCCGTGTTTGTAATGTATAACCATAAAGTCGCTAACCAAACACGGTTTTATCAAAATGATATTTCATAAAATTTTGGCTTGCATTGGCTTGATTTCAATTTCTGCAACATCTGCTGCAGAAACTTGGGGGCCTTTTGAAATCGTCGAACCAACGCCAATTAGCGAGCTTTGGCTAAACGCCGGTTTTTACTCTTACCATTTTCAAAAAAACAAGGGATTCAACAATAGGAATTTTGGTATTGGTGGCGAATATCAATATTCAACAGTAAGCTCAATAGTGGTTGGCAGTTCTCATAACAGTGTTCGTCACATGTCTCATTATGTTGGCTGGAATTGGCATCCGATTGCCTTGGGTCCGGTTCACTTTGGTGTGGTGGCAGGTGGAGTTAATGGCTATCCAGGAGTAAATAATGGCGGCTGGTTTCCTGTAGTGATACCTGCTGCCAGTATTGAATATAAAAGCATTGGCGCAAACTTGATTTTTATACCCAGCTTTAAAGACAAATTGTATGGAGCACTGTCGTTGCAGCTTAAGGTGAAGCTGTATTGATGGCCTTCTGAATTCCTTCTAAACAGACACGGTGGTTATTATGAATCTTAAATTAGCACTGATACTTATTCTCTCAAGCATGGCGGTGATATTTATTGTTCAAAATGTTGCAGTGGTTGAGATTGGCTTTCTATTCTGGAGAGCTGCAATGTCGAGTGCATTGTTGATATTTTTTACATTGATGGTCGGATTTATTTTAGGCTGGTTCTTGCATAGTTACCTTGTGTATCGAAAATCCAAGCGTGAATTGGCTTATTTGCGTTGAGCCTAATTCAATACTGAATCACCATTGATTTAGCGATGCGAATGTTGTTTTTGCCTGCATGCTTCGCCTCATACAAGGCTGTATCTGCGCTTTTCAACAATGTTTTCGCATCTTCGCCATGTTCGGGGTAAATGCCGACACCGATGCTGATGGTTATACTCACGCTGTGACCTTGAATGTTGTAGGGTTGTGACACGGCCTGTAATACTTTTGAAGCCAGCTTGGCTACGCCGTCGGTATGACTTAATTCCCATAGCGCAATCACAAATTCGTCGCCACCCAAGCGCGCCACCGTGTCCTCCTGGCGCACTGCGGCCACCATGCGATCGGCAACCATCTTTAGCAGCGCGTCGCCCGCATCATGGCCCGAGGTGTCATTGACCTGCTTAAACCCGTCCAGATCCAAATACATTACCGCCATCAAACCTTTGTTTCTGCGTGCATGGTTGATAGCCAGCGCAAGCCTGTCCATTAAAAGCCGTCTATTCGGCAGGCCAGTTAGCGCGTCATGCAGTGCCAGTGATGCCAGCACCTTGTTGGAATCCTCTGTTTTTTTGTACAGCAATCTGACTTCAAGCATGTTGTGAATGCGCGTCTTGACTTCCATCAGGTCGAATGGTTTGCTGATGAAGTCTTTCGCACCGGAGGCCAGCGCCCGCAGTTTCTGATCCGGGTAGGCCGTGACCACGAATATCGGAGCATAGCCGTCTATTTCGATTTCCTTAAGTCCATCCGCCACCTGGAAACCATTCATGCCGGGCATCTGCAAATCGAGCAAAATCAGATCGTAGTTGTTGTCGCGATGCAGCGCACAGACAGTATATGGATCCATCGTCGATGCAATGCATTGATAGCCGACGGTACGCAGCATTTGCTCCAGTAGCTGCACATTGGCTATCTGATCGTCTACTATAAGAATGCTGGCGCTAAGAATTTCTTGTTCGCTAATCATCACATTTGTCCGGTTTTAATTGTGTTTATCAATTCCATTCCAGCAACGTCGCTCACTTCACCAAAACCGCCGCCAGCCCCAACAGCAACCCCATGCTCGCCACATTAGTGACGGTGGTGAGAAAAATGCTGGAAGCAATAACGGGGTCGGCACCGAGCCGCTTCAGAATGAGCGGCACGAAGGCGCCGCAGATGCCGCTGATGACGCAGCTACCGATCATGGCAAGGAACACGACGATGCTTAGCATGATGGCGCTGTGCAAATGCTGGACAATGGCGATCACATACATGCCTATTGCCGCCACCAGCCCAACCAGCGCACCATTCAGTAAGCCGAGCAGAGCTTCTTTCCTGATCAACGCTTTTTCTTTGCACGATTCCAGATCACCCAAGGTAATCCCGCGCAGGGTGATCGCCAGAGCCTGGCTGCCGGTGTTGCCGGACTGGTCGGCCAGTACCGGCAGAAACACAGTGAGAATCAACAGCCGGTCGAGGGTATCCTGAAAAGCGAACACCACGCCGCCAACCATGAAGGCGGTGA
>JAUSKS010000111.1 GCA_030646595.1 Gallionellaceae bacterium
GGTCATTCCGCGCAATGTGCGGCTGGCCGAGGCACCCAGCTATGGTGTGCCAGTGCTGTACCACGATCATCTTTCCAAAGGCACTCAGGCTTATCTGGCCCTGGCCCAGGAAATGCTCAGCAACGCAGCAATGCCGGACAAGGAAACACAGCTCGCAC
The DNA here is from genome assembly GCA_030646595.1 of Gallionellaceae bacterium. Lineage (GTDB taxonomy): Bacteria > Pseudomonadota > Gammaproteobacteria > Burkholderiales > Gallionellaceae > Nitrotoga. The sequence goes on from JAUSKS010000111.1 coordinate 159, forward strand.
CAGTTTAAAAAAGGGAACGAAATGGCAAAACCGAACAAAGGATTGGGGCGCGGCCTGGACGTATTATTGTCCGGCAATGCGAAAGAACAGGATGATGTATTGCGTGAAGTCAAAGTCGGCCAGCTCCAGCCCGGCAAATATCAACCACGCAGTTATATGGATGAAGCCTCGCTTAATGAGTTGGCAGCCTCCATCAAGGCACAAGGGGTGATGCAACCAATACTGGCGCGCGCCTTGCCAGATGGCCATTTGGAAATCATAGCTGGCGAGCGCCGCTGGCGCGCCGCCCAACTGGCGGGCTTGAAAGAAGTGCCAGTGCTGGTACGCAAAGTTGCCGACAATGCCGCATTGGCCATGGCCTTGATCGAAAATATTCAGCGAGAAAATCTCAATCCGCTGGAAGAAGCCAGCGGTATTCAACGTCTGATAGATGAATTCAAAATGACGCACCAGACTGCAGCTGATGCCGTGGGCCGTTCCCGTAGCGCAGCCAGCAACTTGCTACGCCTGCTTAAATTGCCACAGCCGGTGCAAGCCATGTTGATGCAAGGCGCGCTGGATATGGGCCATGCCCGCGCACTGCTGGCGCTGGGCGGTGCGCAGCAAATTACCGTGGCTAACAAAATTGTCGCGCAGGGATTATCGGTACGCGAAGCAGAAAAATTAATTCAGGATATATTGGAACCTGCGCCCGCGCATAAAAAACCCAGGCCCAACCGGGACATTCTGCATCTGCAAGAAGAACTGGCGCAGCGTATCGGCACCAATGTGCAGATTAAGCCCGGCAAAAAAGGCAGCGGCAAATTGGTGATTGATTACACCAGCCATGATCATCTGGATGAATTGATTAAACGCTGGAAGTAAATTTAATCTTCGTATTCTGCGGCAAGGTAATAGTTGCCGGCCTACCCCTGGCCAGTACTCTCTTTACCCCACGGTTTAATCAATGTTTGCGCTATTCCAAGATGGTCGAGTATCCGCGCCACAACAAAATCCACAATGTCCTGCACAGTTTGTGGATGATGATAAAAGCCGGGATTAGGCGGCAGGATGACGGCACCGGCGTGGCTGAGTTTGAGCATGTTGTCCAGATGAATGGCGGAGAACGGAGTTTCTCTGGGTACCAGGATCAGCGGGCGTTTTTCCTTGAGCATGACGTCGGCGGCGCGGGTAAGGAGGTCGTCGCTGATGCCGCTCGCGATTTTGCCCAGCGTACCCATGGTACACGGGCAAATGACCATGGCATCGCCGGGATTGGAGCCGGAGGCCATGGGCGCATACCAGTCATCGCGGCCAAATACACGCAGTTCGCCGTTGAATTTGCCGAGTCGTTCGGCTAATAATTTTTCTGCATCCTGCGGACGATTAGGCAGCACAAAATCCAATTCCTGTTTGGCCACAATTTGCGCAGCTTGTGAATACACCAAGTGTACCTGCTGCCCACTTTGCAGCAGGCATTCCAGCAGACGCATGCCGTAAGGCAGGCCAGACGCGCCAGTCAGCGCCAGAACGATGGTTTTCATGGATGACTCCACCACAGAGACACAGAGACACAGAGAAAAGCAAGCGGACTGCCCTCTCTTAACCCAGTGCAGCTGGAGATTGATTGTGAACAGGTACGCATTTAAGTAATGGCCTCCCTCTGTGTCTCTGTGTCTCTGTGGTAGATTTTGTTTTCATCCAAAAAATGCGCAGCAATCAATCCATTCACCGTGCCGAATATCAGCGCCGCGACAGCAAAAACAGGCACCAGATAAAGCAGGCCAACATGCGGGATCAGCCACAAATATACCAGCAATAGCTGCCCGGCAATGTGCGCAAAAGCAGCCAGTATGCTGTGGCTGACCGGGCCAAACCATCTCTGGGGTAAGTGCTGGCTTATCCCTAACACAAGCAAACTACACAATGCACCGCTGAGGCTCAAGAAAAATCCCGGTGTTAAAAAACTACCCAGCAACAAACCGCCGGCCACTATGCGCAGCAGCGACACCCACGCGGCGGTGCGCCAGCCATAGCGCGCCAGCACGATAAGGGTGACGATATTGGCCAAGCCAGGTTTCACGCCCGGCAACGGGGAAGGAATGGCAGCTTCCAGTACCGACAGGCCAAGTGCCAGTGCCGCCATGCGTGCGATGTGGTGATCTTCGGCAGAGGGGTGAAGCAGGATTGAGGATCGAGGATCGAGGATTGAGGGCCGGACTAAATGCGGAGCGACTGACCCTGCTCGATCCTCGATCCTCGATCCTCGATCCTGATTGTTAGTAGTTAAGACTGTCATAGCGTTTATTACTACCACTTAATTCAACACTCACCTGATTAGGCAGGCACACTGCAATTTCGCCTGCCTGTTTCAACCAGCCCTGACGCACACAGTATTGGCGCAGACTGGGATCAGAAGCAATGCGCGCCTGGAGGTTGTGTATGGTGATTTGACTGATGCCGAGCGGACCCGGCACAGAAATAATCTGGTTGCGTGACAGCGGCACCGCGCTGAATATTTTGCCACCCTGGCGAATAATGGCTTTGTCTGCCACCCCGCCTTGCCACAGGGTGGCGCTGAGCCAGGCAGTGAATAGCGTGCCTAGCAGCAGCACTATTCCATCGCCAGTTTTTATATGCGCCATTATCTGCATTTAATCTGTCGTGCCGAGTTCGCGGTGACGCAGCAGGACTTGTTGTTGTGCCTGAAAATGCCGCGCCAGTTTTTCTACCAGATAAACCGAGCGATGCTGTCCACCCGTACAACCCAGCGCAATGGTGAGATAGCTGCGGTTATCGGCGATGAAGCAGGGTAGCCAGGTTTCAATAAAAAGGCGGATATCGGTACACATTTTATTGACATCGGGGTTACGTTGCAGAAATTCGATCACGGCTGGGTCACGTCCGGTAAGGGGACGTAAGATAGGATCGTAGTGGGGGTTGGGCAAGCAGCGCACATCGAACACAAAATCAGCATCCAGCGGAATACCATTCTTGAAACCGAAGGATTGAAACAGCAAAGTGAGGCGGGCGCGGTCTACGCCCATGAATTCCTTGACCCAGGCACGTAAGGCATTCGCGTGCAGTTCGCTGGTATCAATGCGGTGGCCAATGTTGCTGATCTCGGCCAGCAAATCGCGCTCGCGCTGCACACATTCCGGCAGGGTCAGCTGGTCATCGCTGAGCGGATGGCGGCGGCGTGTTTCGGAAAAGCGTTTTACCAGCGTGTCGGTTTGCGCATCAAGAAACAGCAGATGAATATCCATGCCGCGCTGCTTGAGTTGTTCGATATGTTGCGGCAGTTGCTGCACACTGCTGCCGCTACGCACATCGATGCTGACTGCGACCCGTGTTTTGCCGGACTGGCGCAGATTATCCATCAGCGCGGGCAGCAGCTCGGCAGGTAAATTGTCTACACAATAATAACCGCTGTCTTCCAGCACCTTGAGCGCTACGCTCTTGCCAGAACCGGAAAGGCCGCTAATCAGGAAGAGTTGCATGGGTGAACCCCCAGTGATTTATTGCGCTTGCATTTGTTGCTCGTGGCGGCTGATAAATTCCTGCATGGTATCGATGCCGCGCTGCTGCAATACAAAGTTGCGCGCAGCAGCTTCCACCAACACCGCCAGGTTGCGCCCAGCCACCACGGGGATGCTTACCGTGCTGATTTTGACACCCAGTATTTCCTGATGGCTGGCGTGTATCGGCAGGCGCTCCAGCTGCGATACATCACCGCCCGGCGGGCGATGCAGATGCACGATGAGCTTCAAGCCTTTTTTGCGCCGCACCGCAGTTTCGCCAAACATGGTGCGGATATTGAGCATGCCCAAGCCGCGTACCTCCAGAAAATCGCGCAATAATTCCGGGCAGCGGCCTTCCAGGATTTCTGGCGAGACGCGGTAAAGCTCGGTAATGTCATCCGCCACCAAGCCGTTGCCGCGCGAAATTAATTCCAGGCCCAACTCGCTTTTCCCCACACCGCTGTCGCCGGTAATCAGCACACCTACGCCCAGCACGTCGAGAAATACACCATGACGAGTGGTCGATTCGGCCAGGGCTTTGACGATGTAATGGCGCACCAGCCACATCAGATGTACGCTGGGCAGGGGCGAGCGGAACAACGGCGTGTGTGTGCGATCAGCGTAATCGATCAGTAACTGTGGAATCTGTTCGCTGCCAGCGATGATCAAACATATCGAGCCGCCGCGTTCCAGTTGCTCCAGTGCTTCTGTTAATGCATCGGGCGACAGGGATTGCAGATAATCCAGTTCAGTATCGCTTAATACCTGCACCCAGTTGGAGTGAATCAGGTTGAGGTGGCCAATTAGTCCTTTGTTGGAAGCATTCAGACCTTCGCTGTCGAGGATTTTGCCCGCGCCATCTGATCCCGCCACCCAGCTCAACGCCAGCCGTTCCTGCTTGTCGTCGAACAGTTGCCGGATGTTGACTTGCGCCATATCAGGTTTTCCAGTCGGTGAACAACTGGTGAATAAGCAGCGGATCGTTGCTACTTTGTAATTGCTCGCGGAAAGTTTTATCGCTGAACATCTGTGCCAATTGACCCAGCAATTGTAAATGCAGGTCGGTAGCGCGTTCCGGAACCAGCAACACAAAAATCAGATTGACTGGCTGACCATCGGGAGCATCAAAAGGAATGGGAGCCGTGGTTTTGATGAATGCAGCAACCGCTTCGCGCAGGCCTTTGATACGGCCATGCGGAATGGCCACACCATGCCCCAAGCCCGTGGAGCCGAGCTTTTCACGCGCAAACAAACTGTCGAAAACCAGATTACGCGCAATGTTGCGGGAAGTTTCAAATAATATTCCGGCGCGTTCAAACACCCGTTTTTTGCTGGTCGAGTCTATATCCAACAAGACATTTTCCGGAAGCAGAATAGGGCTGATCAGATTCATAGGTTCGACGTCACGGAAATAAGGAGATCAATGGCAGTTACTCTACCGCAGGGTGCTGGCCAGTTTCATCGTGGCGTCGTCCGGAATTTTTTTCCTTGTGTTTGATGATTTGTCTGTCCAGCTTTTCGACCAGGTTGTCGATGGCAACGTACAGATTGGCATCGTCACATTCTACAAAAATGGTTTTGCCGCTTAGATGCACATTAGCTTCTGCTTTCTGCTTCAGTTTTTCTACGGACAGAATAACATTTACATCGATTACATTTTCAAAGTGGCGTTTAACCTTGCCCAGTTTGCTAAGCACATGCTCGCGTATGGCAGGCGTAATGTCCAGATGGTGGCCGCTGAGGTGGAGGTTCATAATTTATCCTTTTAGAGTGACTTACGAAGATTGACCGGGAGTATATGCAATGCTTCCCGATATTTTGCTACGGTACGCCGGGCGACCAGTATACCCTGCTGCGCCAGAATTTCAGACATGCGGCTATCCGTTAGGGGGTGTTTGGCATCTTCCTGGCTGACAAACTGCTGAATAAGTGTGCGTATAGCCTTGGACGAACAAGTACCGCCGCTTTCTGTGGCCAGACCACTGCCAAAAAAATATTTGAGCTCATAAATCCCGCGCGGCGTGAGCATGAATTTTTGTGTGGTCACCCGCGAGATGGTGGATTCATGCAATTCCAGCTGGTCCGCAATTTCACGCAGCACCAAGGGGCGCATGGCAATTTCGCCATGCTCAAAAAAATGACGCTGGCGTTCGACGATAGCCTGTGAGACCCGCAAAATGGTATCAAAGCGCTGCTGCAAGTTTTTAATAAACCAACGCGCTTCCTGTAATTGACCAGTAAGCTGCTGGGCATTTTTTTCACCGCGTTGTTGCAGAATGTTGGCGTACAGTTGGTTAACCCGCAGCCGCGGCATGGCTTCCTGATTCAGGCGCGCCCGCCAGCCGCCCTGAAAGCGTTCTACCACTACATCCGGCACCACATAGTCAGCCGCGCGCAATTCGAACTCTGCGCCGGGCCGGGGTTTCAAATGGGTGATAAGCGATTGAGCGGTGCGCAGATCAGCTTCGTTGCAATGCAGTACTTTTTTTAATTTGGCAAAATCATGCGCGCCTAACAGGCTGAGATGTTGTTCCACCAAGCGTAAAGCCAGTTCATGGCAGGGCGTATCCACGGGCAGTGCTTTGTGTTGCAAGGTCAGACATTCACTCAGGTCGCGCGCGCCCAGGCCGGGTTCATCCAGATGCTGCAATTGCGACAACGCTGTTTCCAAGTCGTCCAGTGTGATGTCCAGTTCCGGCGGCAGCATGGCAGCGATTTCTTCCAGAGACTGCGTCAGATAGCCATTGTCATCCAGCGCATCTATCAACAGCCCGACAATCTCCCGGTCATGGATGTTGATCTGGCTGACATTGAGCTGCCAGATCAGATGTTCGCGCAAGGTCGGAGCGACTGCTGCCAATTCCGAACGCATGCCTTCGTCATCATCCGAAGTCGCGACATTGGAAAAGGAAGGATTCTCCCAATCATCCCCGGCTTGTTGGGCATCACCATCATCGGCGGTAGTTGATGTGGCGGTAGTGGAGACTGCATCGCCATGCGCATAAGGCAGCCCAGCATCATCATCTTCGCGCTCCAGCAAAGGATTTTCATCCAGCAATCGAGCGACTTCCTGGTTGATTTCCAAAGTAGACAGCTGCAACAGCCGGATAGCTTGTTGCAATTGTGGCGTAAGCGCCAGATGTTGGGATTGCCGGAGTTGTAATGTGGGTTTCATGATGCAGTTTTACAAACGGGGGTATCGTTGTGTGAGCGCCCTATAGTTTGAAATGCTCTCCGAGATATACTTTCCTTACGCCTTCATTATAAATGATTTCGTCGGGTTTGCCTTCCGCCATTACTGACCCGGCATTAATAATATAGGCGCGGTCGCAAATGCCCAACGTTTCGCGCACGTTGTGGTCGGTAATCAATACCCCTATGCCGCGTTCCTTGAGGAAGCGGATAATTTTCTGGATGTCCAGCACGGCAATCGGGTCTACCCCGGCGAATGGCTCATCCAGCAGAATAAAGCGCGGATTGGTGGCCAGTGCACGGGCAATCTCGACGCGCCGCCGTTCGCCGCCAGACAGGCTGATAGCCGGATTATTGCGGATATGCAGAATATGCAAATCTTCCAGCAATTCATCCTGCCGCGCCTGGATTTCTTCCTGGCCATAGTTTTGCAGTTCCAGCACCGCCTGTATATTTTGCGCCACCGTCATGCGGCGAAAGATGGAGGCTTCCTGCGGCAAATAGCCCAAACCCAGTGTGGCGCGACGATGTATGGGAAGATGGGTAATCTGCTGCTCGTCAATAAAAATATCGCCCTCGTCCACCGCTACCAGCCCGACTATCATATAGAAACAGGTAGTTTTGCCTGCGCCATTGGGACCGAGCAAGCCAACTACTTCGCCGCTTTGCACCGACATTGAAACATCTTGTACAACCGTGCGGGAACGATAGCGCTTTTTAAGCGAGACTACACGCAATGCACTCATTGCGCGTTTCCTGGCGGAGGTAAGGTAGGATCAGGTTTAATCAGCACAGGAGTGGCAGCAGGGGCAACCGCATCAGGCTTGGTTTTGGGCTGTATGATTACGCGTACCCGCCCCTTGCTGCTGCCGGCTTTTTGATTGGGAGCACTGTTAGCCTGAAAAATTTCAGTGCGTGAGTTATAGGTAATATGATCGCCGCGTACTTCATCCTGGCCGCGTTTTATATGCGCCTGCCCAAAAAAATCAATGGCCGCATTATTGCTGTCATACTCGATACGCTCACCATAACCTTCTATGTATTCATCGAGCCCTTGGCGCTTTTGGCGAAAGCTGGCGAGCTGTCCCGTGGCTGTGCCATGCTTCAAACCTTCCTTATCTTGCGTGACGACAATCTTGTCACCGCGGATAGTGATGGTGCCCTGGGTAAACTGTACCGCGCCCTCGAAGGTGCTAATTTGTTTGGCATCATCTATGTTGACCTGCCCGGCTTCCAGATGAATGGGTTGATCACGGTCGCTAAGTTCGGCATGGCTGGGACTGCAAACCAAGGCCAGGCAGAGCAACACATAAAAATTATTTTTTGACGGGTGCATGTTTGACAGGGTCGTGTTCGCTATTAACTTGTGCAAGCAGCTTGATGGTTCGCGCCTTGTTGTCGAGTTGCATACCCAGCGCATTAATGCGGTTGTGGGCATCCACCATTGTCACTGCCTGGTCGGTATCAGCCAGATCACGGTCGGGAAGGACATGCAAATAATTACTGCTGAATACCAGTTCACTTTGTGTGGGGCTGGCGGCGCGTACCAACCTTACTTCATCATGCAAAAATATTTCATCTCCTTTGCCAGACACCGTGCCTTTGTTGGCGTTAGCATAAAGAGCCGGGCTGTCTGGCGGCAGGCTGGTCAAGCGCGGAGCCTCCAGAAAGGTGCTGTCATTATCGGGGTAATGCAACATTTTTTGTGCAGCTACGATAAACCGGGGTTTGCCCTCTAGGCTGAAAGTGGTGGCATTAAATTTGTCGACAATAAAATCCGGGTCGTGGCGTTTGCTGCTATCTGCGGCAGGGGGCAAAGGCAACACTTGCTGACTCAACCAATATGCTGCCCCCAGCAATAACACGGGTGGCGACAATACCGCCCAGGCGCGTATGCGGTCCCATAGTGAATTATTGAGGAAAGTGGAATTGCTCATGCGGCTACCCTAAATAAGGCGCAAGTTGTGCGTCCAGTGTGCCTTGGGCTGACATTAACAGTTCGCAAGCCTCACGCACTGCACCATGCCCGCCATCACGTTGTGTTACATAATGGGCGCGGCTGCGTACTGTGTGCGGCGCATCGGGTACGCTGATCGCCAATCCTACATATAACATAACAGGCAGGTCCACCACGTCATCCCCCATAAAAGCGGCAGCTTGTGGAAGTAGCCGAAGTTTGGCCAGCAAATTTTGCATGGCCTCCAGTTTATTGGCGATGCCTTGATACAAATGGGTAATGCCCAAGCTCTGCGCGCGCAGTTCCACACAACGCGAAATACGCCCAGTGATAATCGCCAACTCCACGCCCGATGCCTTGAGCATTTTCAGACCATGTCCATCCAGCGAGTTGAAGCGCTTGAATTCTTCGCCCGAGTCAGACAAATACAAACCGCCGTCGGTCATGATGCCATCAATATCAAACGCGATGAGCCGTATGGGTTGGGCCGCAGTAACAATTTCGGGGCGGGCGGGTGTTAACAACATCAAATGACTTTCGCGCGTAACAGATCATGCATGTTCAAGGCACCCACTAATTTATTATCCGCATCCACTACCAGCATTTGGTTAATGTTGTGCTGCTCCATGAGTTGCACTGCTTCCACGGCCAGCGCGTTGGGGCTGATGCTGCGCGGTTTGCGTGACATGACGGTGCTGACGGCTGTGGCGGTAAAATCCAGGCGCTTTTCCAAAGTGCGGCGCAAATCGCCGTCGGTATAAATACCCAATACCTGCTGTTCCTTATCGACAATTGCTGTCATGCCCAAACCTTTGCGCGAGATTTCCAACACCGCTTGTGCCAGAGTGGCATCCTGCATTACCGCAGGAATCGCTGCGCCGGTGTGCATAATGTCATAGACATGGGTCAGCAAACGCCGGCCCAGACTGCCGCCCGGATGCGAACGGGCAAAGTCCGCTTCACCAAAACCCTTGGCATCCAGCAAAGCCATGGCCAGCGCATCGCCCAAAGCCAATGCGGCGGTGGTGCTGGTGGTGGGCGCCAATCCCATGGGACAGGCTTCTTTATCCACTGCGCCGTTAAGATGGGCATCTGCGGCGACGGCCAAGCTGGAGCGCGGATTGCCGGTCAAGCTGATCAGCCGCGCGCCTTGGCGCTTGATAACAGGTACGATGGTAAGCAGCTCCATGCTTTCGCCAGAATAAGACAAGGCGATAAACACATCCTTGGCGGTAATCATGCCCAGATCGCCATGGCTGGCTTCGGCAGGGTGTACAAAATAGGCTGGCGTACCGGTGCTGGATAAAGTGGCAGCAATCTTGCGCGCAATATGACCGGACTTGCCCATGCCGCTGACGATCACCCGCCCCTCGCAGGCCAGGATAATATTCAGCGCCAGCAAAAAGGTTTCATCAATGCGCTGCGTCAGCGCCTGCACGGCAGCCGCTTCGATATTTAATACTTCACGTGCCAAGTCAAGCGCGCGTGAGGTAGCGGTGAGGGTGGAAGTCATGGGTGAATTATAGCAGCGCTATAAATCCAAAACCCAATTTACATGCAACAACCAGGAGATTTAAGCCTGCTTCAGACAGACAAATAAAATTGTGGCACCCATCTAGGGTGCCACAATCCTACCTGCCCGGTTAACCAACCCGGATTATTTTGTATCGTTACGGCGTCATTTGAAAATGGAACTGTGGATCACCGGTATACAGGAACGGTTTAATACCCGTGTCTGTCCCGCTACAGCGTCCGGCAGATCCCACCGCAGTCAGGTTCGTTCCGTTCGGAATGTTGATGGACGGACGATCAAACGGCGCTTGCTCACATTTCACCCGGTTGTCGGTCAGGGTCAACATGAAGTCAACCAAGGCAGTCTGCTCGGCAGTGGTCAGCCCCAAGGGGGTGATCTGGGCGTCGGTAGCGCCGCTGGGATGATCCCCGCCGCGATTGTAAAAATCCACCAACTGCTGCAAGGTGAGGTATCCACCGTTGTGGAAGTACGGCCCGGTCAGCTCAATGTTACGGATGGTGTTTGATTTGAATTCGCCATCATTGGCGGGTTGCACCCCACCGTCTTCGCTTACTGGTCGCACGGCGGTGTTGGTGAAGTCACCACGGCCACCAGTCTGAATCGAAGCATTGGTGAATTCCGGCCCACCGTGGCAGCCGGCGCAACCCCCTTTGTTCAGAAATACATCCTGACCAACCAGTTGCTGCGCGGTAAGCGCCGGCCCGCCCTCACGCGACTTGTCAAACGGAGTGTCGTTTGGATTCAACGTGGCTTCATACAGCATTACTGCCAACCCCCAGAATAGCGAGAAGTTCTGCTCCGTTTGGGTAAAACCTGAACCGTTCGGAACCAGCGTATCCGAGACATAGGTTGATTGGAATGCTGCCTGGATCATGGCCTTGTAGGTGGTATTCAGGCCGGTTGCTGGAGATTTGGAAAGCGATCCCAACACGCTGTCGGTAGTATGGACAACCTGTGCACCTAACGGTGTCAGCCCATTGTTGACCATCTTGCGCCCCAGCAGAGGGAAAGTCAGACCCTCGCAAGACATTTCAACAGCATTGAGTGGCGGCCCCACGGCTTGCGAGGCGGTGCTGGCCGGTGAGATCGAGAGCGAGGCCTTGACCATGCCTTTGCGTCCGGTGACCCAGATAGCCTTCAAGGGGTCGGTGATGGAATTACCTGAAATATCTACGCCGTTGAAAGTTGATTTGGCGCGCCCATCCCAGAAATTGTCTTTATGAAAAACCGACAGTACCGTACTGGGAGAGTTACGATCAGTGACGCGACGATCCGTGCTCAACGCTGAACCACAGGTGTCCACTGCCGAGCCAGAGGTAAGGCTGATGAAGTTCTTATGCACTACGCCTTGTGAGCCAACTACGTCATCATGCATGAACGGAAAATCGGTCTTGTCCAGTGGCAGGGTAACATCGAAAACACCGTTGCGACCCGGATTAAGACCGGGATTAACCGTATTCACCGTACGCGGATCCACGCCCGAACTAAAGTGACAAGTGGCACAAGCAGTCTGCCCGTCGCTGCCGACCTGCATATCCCAGAACAGTGCTTTACCCAGCCGGATTGCGGCGGCGGTATCTTTCACATAGTTAGTAAGACTGGGCAGGGGAACTGCTACCGTCTTGAGTGAGTTGGGAACGGGAGCTGCCACGGCCTGTCCTGCCAGCAATAGCGAACAGGTCAGGACGAGTGCCCGTTTGACTTTTTTCAAGGTACTTCGATTTGTTTTATACATGTTAAGCTCCATTGTGATTAAGCCACTTTTGATCAACTACAGCACCAGTTGATCACCTTTGCTACTCCCCGCAATAGCCCCCTGCACACTGTGAAGGCAGCCAACCGAAGCCTGTTTTCATCTCCAAATGTTTTTGGATTAAAGCGTGATCTGTATAAACTCAATATAAAAGTAAAGAAAAAGTAGCATGTGATCTTTTAAAAATCAATGTAAAAATAACTATAATTTATTGCTATCTATGGAATATTTTTAAATTTTCTATAACGTCTGGGATAAGCACAGCATAACTTGGCATAAACTGGTAAGTGGCTTCGATAATGCTGGATGTATTTGACTGTTTTTTGTCGGCGTTGGAATGTGCTGCATAAAAAAGAAGGGGGTGAGGCCGAGAATCGTTGCAAATTTAAGGGCACCCTTAAGCATGCCCAGTGAAATTTTTGAAAGGAAGCGCTACTTAAGGCATTATCCGTTCAGAATAAATTTCCGCGCGGAAATATTATGGGAAATTCCTTACATCTGGTTTTAATTTTACTGGCCGTAGCGGTCGGCGTGGTCGTGCTGTGCCGGGTGGTGCGCCTGCCCGCAGTGCTGGGTTATCTGATTGTGGGTATTTTGATCGGACCACATACCCTGGGCTGGATACCCGATGTGCCAGAGACCCGTCATCTGGCCGAGTTCGGCATTGTCTTCCTGATGTTCAGCATCGGGCTGGAATTCAGCCTGCCACGCTTGCGCTCCATGCAGCGCGCGGTGTTCGGCCTGGGCACTGCACAGGTGGCAGCGACCATGCTGCTGGTCATGCTGGCTTCACTATTTTTTGGGCTGGACTGGCGCGCAGGGCTGGCACTGGGTGGTGTGCTGGCCATGTCTTCAACCGCTATCGTCAGCAAGATGCTGGTAGAACGTGCCGAATTAAACACCTCACACGGTCAGAAAATAATCGGCGTGCTGCTATTCCAGGACCTGGCCGTGGTGCCGCTCATTATTATCATCCCGGCGCTGGCCAGCAATAGCGGTCAGGCTATCCAGGTTACCCTCAGTCTGGCCTTGTTCAAGGCGGCATTGGTGTTGGTCGCGCTGCTGGTGTTCGGACAGCGCTTGATGCGCCCGTGGTTTCATCTGGTCGCCCGGCAAAAATCTTCCGAATTATTCATGCTCAATGTCTTGCTGTTTACCCTGGGGTTGGCTTACCTGACTGATCTGGCCGGGCTGTCTTTAGCGCTGGGGGCATTTGTGGCGGGCATGCTCATTTCTGAAACAGAGTACCGCTATCAAGTGGAAGACGACATCAAGCCATTTCGTGATGTGCTGTTGGGTTTGTTTTTTGTCACGATCGGCATGCAGCTGAACCCGGCCAGCGTGATGGCCGGGTTCAGCTGGGTAGTGCTGGTGTTGCTGATTTTGCTGCCATTCAAAGCGGCAGTGGTGGCATTGTTGGTGCGCTGGCTGGACGGCGATTGGGGCTCGGCCATACGCAGCGGCTTAGGCTTGGCGCAAGCAGGCGAATTCGGTTTTGTATTGCTGACATTGGCTGGTGGCGCCAATCTGCTGCCCGCCGTGGTGATGCAGAATGTATTGGCGGCGATGTTGATTTCCATGCTCATCGCGCCCTTCCTGATTCAATACGCTGAAGCCATCGTGCGCCGCATCTCTCCTTCCGAATGGATGAACCGCGCCATGCAATTGCATCGCATTGCCGTACAAGGCATGGCAGTGGACGCGCATCTCATTATCTGTGGTTATGGGCGTAGTGGACAAACGCTGGCCAGTTTCATGGGCCAGGAAAAAATCAGTTTTATCGCGCTGGATCTGGATTCGCGCCGGGTGCGGCAAGCGGCAGCAGCGGGCGAAAATGTGGTCTATGGCGATGCAGCCAAACGTGAAGTGTTGCTGGCCGCAGGTTTGATGCGCGCCAAGACTTTGGTGATTAGCTATGATGATATGCACTCTGCCTTGAAAATTTTGCACCATGTAAAAGAATTACGCCCTGGTTTGCCAGTGGTGGTGCGCACAGCAGATGATAGCCACATCGAGACATTGAAACAGGCAGGCGCGGCCGAGGTGGTAGCGGAAGTCACCGAAGGCAGCGTCATGCTGGCTTCGCAAGCGCTGTTGATGGCGGGCATTCCACTTAACCGTGTTATCCGTCGCATACAGGAAAACCGTGCGCGGCGTTACAGTGTGTTCAGTGGGTTTTTTCGCTTGCCAGCGGACCCCGCGGGTGAAGCCACAGAGAGCATGGCCCCACGCTTCCACAGTGTGTTGCTGCATGAAAAACATCGAGCTGTGGGCAAGACGCTGGATGAAATCAATCTGGCCGAGCTGCTGGTGGAAGTCAATTCAGTGCGCCGTCATAATGTAAGAGGCAGCCATCCTATGGGGGACATGGTGCTCAAGCCGGGCGATGTGTTGGTGCTGCTGGGTCAGCCTGTGCCGCTGATAGAGGCAGAAAAGCGGCTGTGTGGTGAGTAAGGCATTGCCGACTGATATAAAAAACATTGCGCTGGTGCGCTTCTCCGCGCTGGGCGATGTGACTTTGGTAGTGCCTGCTGTGCATTGCTTGCAACAACGCTTTCCAAACGCCACGCTCACCTGGATTACCAGCCCCTTGTCCTATTCCTTGTTGCAAGGATTGCCTGGCGTAAATTTTGAGGTGTATGAAAAACCCAGATCATGGTCTGACTACCGCGCTTTTTATCGCGCCTTTAATAAGCGTTCGTTCGATGTGGTGCTGGCCATGCAAGCCAGCTTGCGCATTAATCTGCTCTACCCTGCTCTGCATGCGCCTGTCAAAATAGGTTTCGACCGTACCCGTGCGCGCGAAGGACAATGGCTATTTTGCAATGTGCACATTCCCTATGCCAATAATCATTTGCTGGATAGTTTTATGGCGTTTGCTACACAGTTGGGGGCAGCTGCGCAGCCGGTAACCTGGGAGTTCCCAATCAGCGATGCGGATCGTAGCTGGGCGCGTGAGCAGCTTGAACAGTTGCCGCAGCCGGTGATAGCGATACATCCCGTGGCCAGCAAAACAGAGCGCACCTGGTTACTCGATCGCTATGCCGAGCTTATGCAAACCGCTGCGCACAGATGGGGAGCAGGTTTGGTTTTGACCGGTGGAAATGCGCCGCTGGAACAAGAATTTTGTGCGCGCCTGGCCAACAGTGTGCCGCGTGTGTTGAATTTATGCGGCCACACCACGCCCAAACAATTGGCTGCATTGCTGGGGCAAGTAGATGTGCTGGTGGCGCCTGATACCGGCCCGGTGCATCTGGCCACGGCCATGCACACGCCGGTGGTGGGTTTATATGCGGTAGCCCCACCGGGTTTGAGTGGCCCGTATGCGCGACAACAATTTAGCGTAAACCGCTATCCTGAGGCAGTGCGGAAATTCTTGAACCAGGACCCATCAACGGTAGCATGGAATACTCGCGTACATCATGCGCAAGCAATGGTGCTCATCCAAACGGAAGATGTGTTGCAGCAATTAGCCAAAGTACTCGGACACCAGGCCGATGTTTAACCGCCGTTTGTATACTCTTTTCCTATGGCTGTTATTGCCGTATATATTTTTCCATT
>JAUSKS010000134.1 GCA_030646595.1 Gallionellaceae bacterium
AAATGCCCGCGCTGTCGTGGTGGTTGATGCGACGCCAGCAATACCAACCCTTCGTCGGCTTGCCCAATATATTGGCCGGAAAATTCGTGGTGCCGGAATTATTGCAGGAAGATGCCACGCCGCAGAATCTGGCCCAAGCGCTACTCAACCTGGTGGGTCATAAAGAAACAGTGGCTGAACTGGAAACAATTTTTACCAACATTCACAATACGCTGCGGCAGGATACCGCCGACAAAGCTGCACAAGTCATTGAGCGCTATTTAACTTAAAAACTGCAGTTCAAGCCACAGAGATCACAGAGGACACAGAGAAAATGCGAGTTTCATACATTTGTGCATGCTCACCTAGTGGTGAGGAAGCCATTAAGAGCCCCCATTGGTTTTTCTCTGTGTCCTATGTGATCTCTGTGGCCAATGCTTTTTCAGGGTTAACTAAATGACCACGCTCATTATTTGCGGCGTGGATGAAGCAGGACGTGGCCCCTTGGCGGGGCCGGTGTATGCAGCTGCGGTGATATTAAATGACCAGCGCCCGATAAGTGGCCTGGCTGATTCCAAAAAAATCAGCGCACAACGGCGCAATGAATTAGCAATAGAAATCAAACAGCATGCCTTGGCCTGGGCCATTGCTTCGGCTTCAGTGCAGGAGGTAGACGCCATTAATATTTTGCGCGCCAGTTTGCTGGCCATGCGTCGTGCCGTGCTGGCACTGCAAGTGCAGCCGCATGAAGTTTGGGTAGATGGTCTGCATTGCCCGGATACCGGTTTGCCCAGCCGCGCTATTGTGCGAGGTGATGATAGTGTACCCGCCATTTCAGCCGCTTCCATTTTAGCCAAAACAGCGCGTGATGCGGCTATGTGTTCGCTGCATGAGCATTATCCGCAATATGATTTTGCTGCGCACAAAGGTTATCCGACTGCGGCGCATCTGGCTGCGTTGAAACTGCACGGTATCTCCATACATCACCGCAAAACTTTCCGCCCCGTGCGTGAATTATTGCAGCAGGAGGTCAGCTAATGGCACTGTTTAAACTGCTACATATTTTTGCCGCGCTGGTTTGGGTGGGGGGCATGTTTTTCGCGTATATGGTGTTGCGTCTGAGCGCCGTAGAAGTGTTACAGCCACCTGAGCGTTTGCGGCTGTGGGAAAAAGTATTTGAACGTTTTTTTAATTGGGTGTGGCTGGCAGTGTTTCTGTTGCTGGTAAGCGGGTTTTACATGATTTATCTGCTGGGTGGTATCAGCCATGCGCCGCAGTATGTGAAATTGATGATGTCTCTGGGAATTGTAATGATGTTGATTTTTGCCTATGCATTTTTCTTCTGTTATGTTCGCTTTAACCTGCTGGTGACAGCGCAGAATTGGTCCGAGGCAGGAATTGTATTGAGTATTTTACGCCGCCTGACGGCCTTGAATTTGCTGCTGGGCTTGCTTACGGTAACAGTCGTGGTTATAGGCCAGGGAATTTAACTGCGCTTTTCCTGATATACGCACTCTGCGTATATGCTGCCCCATCTGTTAGTTACCGCACTGACCTATTTTCCCCCTGCGGGCATTCTTCTTCCACCGCGCATGATCTCCGAGTGATGTGCCGGTCACGTCCATTTCATTACCAGGAAATTTCATTAGCAGGAGAGTTTATTATGAGCAAAGATCAAACCAAATGGCACACCCAGGAAAGTAATAAAGGAAAAACCAGGCAAGGCATGGGCAAGATGAGTAATGAAAAAAATGCAAAGGACAAGGAGCAGAAAAATTCCGGGCAATCACGGCTTGGGAAATCCCACGCGTGATTTGCAATTCCATTTACGGTATGCAGCATAACTATTACCTTTAACTTAAACAGGAGACAAGCATGAGCTATTTAGATCGCGAAGCCTATAAACAAAATAATGACGGGCCCGGCCCCCATATTATGGGTGCCAGTACCTTGACTGGAGATGAGGTCTGCAATCTGCAAGATGAAAATTTGGGCGACATCAAGGAAATCATGCTGGACATGAATGACGGCACCGTACGTTATGCAGTGTTATCGTTCGGCGGTTTTATCGGTGTGGGCGAAAAATTATTTGCTGTTCCCTGGGAAGCCTTGACTCTGGACACCCAGAACAAGCGCTTCCTGTTGAATGTGGATAAGGAACGCCTGCAGGATGCGCCAGGATTTGATAAGGACAGGTGGCCTGATATGGCTGATCCGGTATGGCAAAGTGAAATCCATGCTTATTATGGTACCGAATCCTCCTCACATCATATCCAGAGCGGTAGCAGTACAGCCAGGCCTGGCAGCAATATAAATGTAGAGTAATCTTAATGTAGCTTGATCAGCTTGACCCTGATCTTTGAATCGCTTCCGGTGTGGACAGGCATGGTGCCTGTCTACGCAGAGGCGAAGGAACAGGAAAGGCGGACATAATGAATGCACAAAAACCCTATACCCATGAGCCAATAAACGATATCAGGGCTGCTGCCGATATTCTGCCCACGCCAGATGACTTGGCATATCGTGAAGACAGCATTAAAATCACAATTACGCTGAGCAGGAAAAGCGTGGAGTTTTTCAAGGATGAGGCGACCAAGCGCCAGACCCAGTATCAGCGCATGATCCGTCGCCTGCTCGATTCGTATGTGGATGCACAATCTTCCTGAATGGCTGGGTAAAGACCGCCTGTGGTTGATGAATTGACATTCATGGCTGTTTTGTGATATTCCAAAAACCATGCATTTGATTTAAGGATAAGCCATGGCCAGGAAATTCTCTGCTTCGCTTTTTTTTATATGGTTTTACTCCTCGGCGGGCTTTGCTGCCTGCACACCGGGTTCCAACTGGACTGCCGCCTGGACAGATTCTTTCAATCAAACCACTTACACGCTGACTGCGCCGTGCAAGGTTTATATAGGCATTCCTTTCAGTCTGACCGCCACGGTTACCGATAGTGTTTATCCCAACGACTGGGTCGCGCATTCATGGGCCATA
>JAUSKS010000141.1 GCA_030646595.1 Gallionellaceae bacterium
GCCCGCAACTGCATTTCCCCGCAGAAAAGAATTATAAATCCAGTCCTGCGCTAAGCATGCGTCTGGAGGTGTTGTTTGATGATACAAGATAATCCTGAAAAAACGCAGTTGGATTTTATGCAAACTCCTTTGACAAATCATGCTAACGTAATATACTTACTGTGTAATTACACTTAGGCGGGCAAAATGGAAGCTAAATTAGTGAGAATCGGCAACTCCAAGGGCATACGTTTACCCAAGGCCATGCTTACCCAGACAGGGATGACTGAGCGTATCGAAATTGAAGCGCGAGGACACAACATTATCCTCAAACCGATCAAGGAACCGCGTAGCGGCTGGGAAGCGAGTTTTGCAAAAGGTATTCGCAAACTGAGCAAAGAAGACCGTGCCTGGCTGGATGCTGACCTTGGTGCTATTGATCGCGTTTCAGGTAAAGGTGATAGCTGGTGAAACGCGGCGAAGTCTATTGGGTCAATCTCGACCCGACGGTGGGCAGCGAGGTAAAGAAGCGCCGCCCCGCTGTCATCCTGTCACCGGATGAAATGAACTGCAGCCTGCCGATAGTAATCGTGGCACCGATTACCAGCAGTAAAAAGCCCTGGCCTACGCGGGCGGATGTGAAGGTAAGCGGAAAAGCGGGGCAGATCATGCTGGATCAAATTCGCACCGTGGACAAATCCAGACTGATGAAACGCATTGCCGAAGTCGAAGTTGCCGAAGCACTGACGGCATTGCAAATCATGTTTACCCTATAGTCACGAAAAACGCGGGGTACGCCTTCTGCTAAGCGCACAAAAGAAACGGACACCGAAGTGTCCGTTGTCCCTGAGAACTTGCGCCCTCAGTATCGGTGTCCTATTAGGACTTGTTGCCGACAGTCCCCACCATCGGAATACCTGATACAGTTCGCATCCTACAGAACGAAACTCAAAGGGGCAAGCGACATGGTGAAATATCGTTTGGGGTTGGACGTGGGCACGGCATCTGTTGGCGCGGCGGCGGTGTCGCTGGACAAGGATGGGCAACCGGATGCGCTGATCTGGCATCACGTCAGAATTTTCAATGAGCCGTTGGAGCCTGGGCAAGCAGGCTTGGTTTCCAAGAAAGCCGGGCGGCGCAAAGCGCGGATGCAACGCCGCCAGATTGATCGACGTGCTTCACGCTTGCGGCACATCGCACACCTCTCCAGCCTGATGGGCTTGAAGCGCGAGGAAATCCCACCTGATGATGGCAGCACCCTACCCAAGCTGCGCGACCAAGCTGCGACTAAGCGTGTCGAGCTTGAGGACTTGTTGCGTATCTTGCTGCGCCTGTCCAAGCGGCGCGGCTACAAGGGCGAATTCAAGGCCAAGAAAAAAGGCGAGGTCGCGGAAGGCTCCGGCGAACTCAGCCTTGCCATGAGAACACTTGCCACAGAGCGCAACATTGCGCTCAAGGATGAAAACGACACCGGCATTACGCTTGGGCAATATCTGCTGCATCGTATGGAAAGTGGCTTACCAACCAAGCTCAAGGTAAATGAAATCAGCAACGAGCCAAAAAATAAAAAAGATGAAGACACGAACGCCCCAAAGAATCTTTACGCCCTGCGCAAAATGGTCGAGCATGAATTCAACACCATCTGGGATACGCAAGCCAAGCATCACGACATCCTCAATGGAACTCACGACGGCAAACCTATACGCGAACATTTTCATGAAGCGCTATTCTTCCAGAGACCACTAAAATCGGCAGCCGATCTGGTAGCGCAATGCGGACTCGAACCGACGCTGCCGCGCGCACCGCGTGCGCAAATGGCGTTTCAGCGTTTCCGCATTGAAAAAACACTGGCAGATCTGCGCTGGGGCGCGGGTAAACGAGCCGTGCCAATTACACCGGATCAAAAACAAACGATCCGTGATTTGCTCGACCAAAATGAACAGGTGAAATTCGAGGACATCTACGAAGCACTTAAAGATGCTGGATGTGCCAAGCCGCTAGGCAAGGGGCTGAATGTTGACCGCGCCAGCCGCGAAGAATTGCTTGGCAACAGCACGCTGGCCGCGTTGCGCAAGCTGGACACACACAGCAAAAAACTTCACCCGGAACGTGCCGCCAACCTGGAAAATCAATTCCGTGCACTGGATGAAAAAATACAAATTGCCACGATCAACTTTCTGGCCGAGATTGGCTCACCGGAGCAACTCCATGATCCAGAGTGGCATAACAGCTTCGTGAAACGTGATGGCAAGCCTCGCCAGTTCGGCGAACTTTTGATTGCCTTTGTCAACAGCATCAAGGAACACGACAATTTCAACCGTCTTAGCAACATGGATTTCGATGGCGGACGCGCCTCCTACTCCGCCAAAGCGTTGAACAAACTCGCTGACTGGCTGAAAGAGCCGAACTGGCCGGGTGATTGGGATGATGCGGTAGATGGCCTAAAGAGCATGGACGAAGAAGGCGCGGTCAGGGCTTGTTACCGTGAGCAAATGAAGGAAAAACGAAACATCAAACAACTGAACAAACTGCCCACGCCGGAATCCACAGGCAGCACGGTGGTGGACGGTTCGCTACGCCAGATACGCTGGACGGTAAACAAGATGATTGACGAGCTTGGCGCACCGCCCGATGAAATTGTGGTCGAGATGGCACGAGAGATGAGCCTTGGCATCACGCGGAGAAATGAGCGCGAGAAGGAGATCACTAACAACCAAAAAGCGCGCCGTGAGGCCGAAAAAGCAATACGAGTACACGGGGAAACTCCAATACCACCTAAAGTATTTCGGTATCTACTTTGGGCAGAACAAGATATGAGTTTCTGCCCCTACTGCAACAAAACCATCAACCTTGCTGATGCATTGTCTGGCAGCGCAACAGCAAATGAACACATCATTCCCAAAAAGCTGACCCAGATAGGCAAAAAACGCTCTGAACTTGTTTTGTCGCACAGTGCCTGCAATGATGCAAAAGGTGATTTCACGCCATTTGAAGCATGGGGCAATGGCAAAAATGAAATGCGCTGGCAATCAGTGGAAGCTGCTGCCAAACGGTTTTTAGCCAAGGCACTCAGCTTGAAAAAGAAAATTGATATAGCCCGAAGGAACGACAATCCCGCGCCCTACCGGGGCGAAATGAATGGACTCTTCCGCAAAGCAGCGTTGCTGCGATTGCAAGATGCTGGAGACGATGAGTCTGTGGATGGCTTTGCTGACCGCCAGCTTCACCAAACAGGATGGATTGCCAAGGAAGCTGCGCAATGGTTGGAATGCCTATGCCCTGACAGAGTATCGGTTTCACGCGGCCAGCTTACCGCGATGCTGCGCCGCAGTTGGAAGCTGGAAACAGTCATTCCAGAGGTGCGTTACGAAAATAAATTACCGGTGCTGGATACGGGCGGAAAAGTAGAAGTAACAGATAAAAAAGAAAAGAAACTTCCGGCTCAACCCATCACGCCAGAAGATTTTGCCAGGCTCAAAAAATATCTCGAAGGCCATCCGGTACTAAAAGCTGACCGCGAAGCTAATCCTGGCTTTGATTTCAACCGCCGCCCGGATAAACGTCTCGACCATCGCCACCATTTGATTGATGCAATCACGCTGGCGCTCACCTCACGCGGGCTATTCCAAAAAATGGCGACGAGCTACAAGGCCGCCGCCGAGAAGATTCGTCTGCGGGATGGAGAAGCATCGGAAGCGCGCTTACGCCTTGAAGTACCCGAACCGCCTTTGCTAAACGTGCGCGCCGCTGCGTTGCAAGCGGTGCGCGAGTGCAACATTTCCATTAAACATGACCGCCATCCAGCAGGGCGCATGTTCCAAGATTTTTCCTACAGAGTTATTTATAAGGACGGTGACGAATCAGCACGATTGGCGCGCAAAAAGTCTGTTTCGGACATGGCTGGCGACACTGTCGAGCAAACACGCAAAAATATTATCGATATTGTTAGCCCCTCTGTGCGCAATATCATCTTGGATGAATTTGATCGTAGAAAAAACAATGGCAAGTCGATTAATGAAATATTTTCAGAACCATTTCTTCACCCAGAACACAGGGCAGAAATCAAGAAAGTATTTTGCCTTCAGAAGATCGGGCGTGGCTATCTGAGTACAGATGGGACGTTTCGAGTTAAACACCCCTTGCTAACGGAGAAACATGAAAAGCGACTTTTGCATGATGGTTACGCCTATCTGGAGATGAAATTAGAAAATGGAAATTTCAAATCGGCTCATCCCATAACTCAATGGGAAGGACAACGCCAATCTGCGAAAACATCCGAAGATACAATCCGCTTTTTCAAAAGCGACACTGTCATGGATAGCCAAAGTGGGAAGCTGTATCTCGTCAGGCAAATCAAAGCCCAGAGCGGAGGTATGTTAGTAATGGCGCCCATTACGGAAACATTGGGGGTTGAGAAGATGTCCTCGGATTATGGCTTGCAATTTCCATCCGGCAAGTCTTTAGCGCGTTTCAAGCTCGTCTAAAATGTCCGAACAGCGCGTACTCGTCATCGAAAATCCTGCCCACCTGCGCATAGACACAGGACGGCTGAAAATTGAGCGTGACGGCTTTGGCCATGCTTTTGTTTTGCCCAAAGATATTGCAGTTCTCTGCCTCGAACACCACACAGCTACGCTCTCGGTCGCCGTCTTGCGCGCACTTGCCGAAGCCGGGGCAGCAGTGATAGTTACCGACGCGCGACACATGCCTTGCGCCATGCAGATTCCGCTCGCCGCTACCGGCTTGGATGCAGGCAGGCTACGTCAGCAAATTGCGCTGGATGCCAGCGAGCAACGCGGCGAGTTATGGCAACAACTAATTTCCGCCAAG
>JAUSKS010000142.1 GCA_030646595.1 Gallionellaceae bacterium
ACATCCGCGCCTTTGGGCGGCACAAATTTGAATAACTGCGCTGAGAGTTGTGGGTTACGTTGCAGATGGGAGAAGCGCAACACGGTTTTATGGCCGAAGGAATCGTACAACTCCATGATCACCAGATCAGATTGCGCATTAAATGCCATCAAGATTTTTTCGAAGCTGGTGTCTTGGGATTTAGGCCGTGCTTGCAGCCATTCCAGGCCGTCCTCGTTATCAATATCCTTCAGTTCAAAGCCGCGTTCGATTTCATTGCTGCCGGACAATAATGCCGCCGGGCTGCTGCCCAGCGCTGCATCCAGCTGTTTAACAGTAACCTGGTTCAGCTCTACGTCATGCAGCCAGAATTTTGTGCCATCACCGACTATCAATTGCTCGTAGGGCTTCTGGTAAACCCAGCGGAATTTTCCGGGACGTACAAATTGCATGGTGCCGGAAGCACTCTGTAAAGCCTTTCCACTTTTATCCAATACCTGCTGTGTGAAGCTGGCCTGGGCGGAATGAGTCGCGGCGATAAAGCTTTTCAGTTTATCGGTGGCAGCGGCGTGAGCAACAAACGGCACGATAAAAAGAACAAAAGGAATAAATCTTGACACCTTGAACCCAAAACCAAACATTACTGCCTCCACCGTTAATCATATTAAAGCCAGCTTAACACTCCATCTGCCATGTGCGCATCAACTTGAGCCACTATAGCTTATCCAGCAGCTTCATGAAATTGCGTTTGGCTTTATATTGGGTACGCAACAGTGCAATGTACTGGCCAAAATCTGCCGGGCTATTCAGACGCACCAGCAGCGGCTTGAGCCTTTTTATCAATTGTATTGCTTCATCATAAGCTGAGTTGTTGGTGTGCCCTACCGCTGTTTCGATGAGCCGCCGATAGATCGGCACGGCATCGCCCGGATGATTTCCCTCACGTGCGATTGCAAGTTTCAGCCATAATGGGTCGGAGATATTTCCCCGCGACGCGGCTTCCCATGCGGCTTCAGTGTTCTTTTCCCAGAGATGAATTTCCACAAGGGCACCGGCATGGGAGAAGTAATAGGGCGACTGCCGCTTACCGGACTGGCTGCCAACAAGCCGATCCAGATGCACTAACGCTTGCTGCCTGAAGGTTGGCCAAAGGCTGGCTTTTCCGGCGAACTGATGTAATTTCTGGTAGTTCCCCAAGCACGGTCTTTCAGCAAACTGCACCCAAATCAATCGCATCGCCTCATCGTTGCGCTTGCGTCGCAGATATTCTTCGGCGAGAAAATCAAGTAGACGACTGTCGGTCTGGTTTGAGAACGCTTTAACGCCGCGCTCCGCCCATTCCAATGCCTGATCTCGTTGACGGTGTTTCCGATAGATTTCAGCAATGTCCAGGTATCTCAAGGCGCTCGACAAGTCGCGGGATTTCACCGCCACTAATGCTTCCACATCACCGGACAGTTCGGCGATACGCTCCATCATATGGGTAATGCGCCAACGGCGGCTATCGTATTCGCCCCGCTTCTCTTCCTGCGTACGCGGCTCGATTTTGCGCCATTCCTCCTCGGCCAACTGCGTATATCGGGCGGCACCTTCGTTGCCCAGCACCTCGGCATAGCGGCGCAAGCAGTCATGGAATGCGTCGTATTCGGCGGACAATTCGTACTTGAATAAACGCTCCGCCAATTCTGCCGGGTCTGGGCGAGTGACCAGGCACGCCTGGTAATGAAGTTCACCCAAGCGTTCCAACATATCAGTCATTTCGCCGCCGTTTGAATCGTCCACATATTCACAAGCCGCTTCGACACGGGTAATGGCATACTCGGCCAGATCAATCAATGCCGCAGCTTGCCCTTGTTGCAACAACTCAGCCAGGGAATCGGCGATATTTTCCAAGCCTGCCGCGTAAGTTAGCATCTCATTCCAGTCTACATACCCGCCCGTCTTCACCGCCCGGTCTATGGCCGCACGGAACGCCTTGATGGTCGAGGCGGGGCCAGCCGTGCGCCGTGCTTTCAGCAGCAGATTTTCATACAGCACATCATCGTGCTTCGCGGCTTCGAGCAGCCACGCCGCGAGCGTTGTGGCATCTTGCAAGCCGACAAAATCAGTGATTTCCTTCCAGGGATTACTTTTCTTCTGCATGGCGGATTTTGTTCCACCTGCAGGCATGGATTCCGCCAGCCAAGCAAGGCCGACTGCGACGCAATGCTTGCAAAAATTTCCCTCCGCCCCGTGCGGGCAAGAACACTCATATTCGATTCCGCCTTCCTCTTCCCACAGCTTTACCGCGTAGGAATAAGAACCCGCGACCCGCGCCGTAAGCACGTCATCGGCCATTTTCAATCGGCTGACAGAATCGCTCTTGAAATAATCTTCACCACGAGCAAACACGGCTTGGTCAGCAAGTTTTTCCAATACGGCAGGGGATAGATGGTCAGCGAGCATCATAGATGTTCGGCTCTTCAGATATGGCTGCGATAGATTCGCCAGATGATTTTTTGCGGAAACATTTATACCTGGTTGAGAAAACCAGAACTCATAGTACCAAGCTCAACTCGCGCTTCAGGCCTAATATCAATTTACCCAAGCTAGGTGAGAATGGCGTGTCAAAATTTAGGTGGGGTGCAATTTGTTCTGCCCAATTGGCTTTCTTCGGCGCTCCATTTGACGGTTTATGACCAAGGCATTCGGCGAGCTTCTCCCAGGCACCCACTCGCGCATCAGGTGTAATATTTTTAATGAGGCCGAGCTTTGCTTTGGGAAACGCTCTCGCTATTGCATTGGTATCCGCTAAAAACCAAGATTCAGTTTCTTCAATAGCCAGCCGAAATAAAACCCGGGGTGGCTTGGTTGGGAGGCTAAGTAATAACGCATGGAGCTCAGCAAGCAATTGCACACAGTCATCATTATCCACATCAACCAGAACGAGTACCAAGCATTGCTCATCCATGTATTTGCCGAATCCGCGAAGTTTAGCTGGTAATTGATCCAATAGTCCGCGATGCTTAGGGTCGGGCTGCGCCAAGGGATTGGCAGGCATATTGCCGCGCCCACGGTGTGGATGTATTCTGAAATCGACATGTTCGCTCAAGCCAAAATGTCTAACCAAAACTTCACGAACTACGGGCACATCTGATACACCTTCGGTTAACACCTCAATGAACATTAAGGATTCCCTCGACCGAAATGGTCACTGAACCATAGGCTTCCCATAGGCAACCCTTCGCTATAGAGCGCTTGAACGCCCTCAATATCAGCAGCACGTTTTAGTGTACTAAAGCCATCCTTTCCCTTGTCAAAAATCCAGACCTCCTCAGGAATTAAGGCATCGACAAAGTTGGGAGCATGTGTAGTAATCAAAAGCTGCGGACCTCGCGCTTTCTCCGCATATTCTTTGAATTCACTGGCTAAAGTAGCTAGCAGTTGATGATGTAGCCCATTTTCGGGTTCTTCGATACCAATTAACGGCGCAGGAGCTGGATCCTCCATTAGCAGCAAATAGGCCAACATTTTTAATGTCCCATCAGACATATCCTGTTGGTAGAAGGGGGTAGTAAACCCTTCCATATAAAATTCAAGTATGAGTCTCCGATCAATTGATGTCGCTGGCTTGATGTCGAGTATGCCTGGGATTTTTTTTGAGATTCGTGTTAATGCCTGACGAAATCCTTCCGGGTTTTTTCGTTCTATAAACTGCAAGTATCTTGATAAATTTTCACCTTTTCGGTCAAGGTGAGGGTCTGCACCTGCTTGGCTTGGGTTGCGCGCCAATTCCGGCACGAAATAAGATAAATACCACCCAGTCAAAAAATCCCTGAAGGCCGCTACTCGCTCATGGTTTGCCAAAGTTCCTAATGTGGTAATGCCCAATACTTGACGATCTTTCATTTTTACGGAAACGCGTTCACTTCCCTCAGGTTCTTCTTGCTCTTCGCCTCCTGTACCCGTACCTGGTTCAAATCCAGATGTGCCAGACCATGCATAACCTTGGCCGTCCGTCAGCTCCAGAAATGAATAAGGTTGTCCATATTTCTGGGCTTTTCTCCTTTGCCTAAGCCGTTCAAAAACAACTTGCGCCCGTCCTTGTGAATCGCAATTAATATGAAGTGAGTAGCTGATAGGCCGAGCTGCTCCAGTTTCTTTGTAACGTATCTCAAATTTAATGGCTTCAGTTGAGCCTTTAGTCCTGATTTGTTCAAAGCCACCTCGATGCGGCTTGTCACAAGCGGCCTCGGCACCTTCGGCAAGGCAGTCCCCCAAAAACCCTAGTGCATCAAGCAAGCTTGATTTTCCAGACCCATTCGCACCGATTACCGTAACCAAACGAGGCAATGCTGGCTGTTCTCGATCATAAAGCGTCTTCCCCAGCGTCACATCTCGCAAAGCTCGAAAGTTTTGAATTTGTATGCCTTCAAGTATTGCCATT
>JAUSKS010000143.1 GCA_030646595.1 Gallionellaceae bacterium
GGCCGCGGGCCGATAAATGACATTTGCCCAAGTAAAATTTGACTCGGGCGCGCAGGGTGAAAAGCACCCTGCTGACGAAAGCAACAGCGTCAGCGGTTTGTATCACGAACTCGATCATTGGCAACTGAACACTGGCGGCAAGACCATCCATGCCAAGCGTATGGATGGTCGCTTCCGCACTATCAAATATTTTACTGCATTGACCTGGCTGGGTTTTTTTCTGATTCCTTATCTGCGCTGGGAGGACAGGCAGGCGGTCTTGTTCGACATCCCCGGACGACAATTTCATATCTTCGGTCTGACCGTACTGCCACAGGATTTCTGGATGTTGTCGCTGACGCTGTTGTTTCTGGCGATTACCTTATTTGCTATTACCGCCTTTGCCGGGCGAATATTTTGCGGCTATTTTTGTTTTCAGACGGTGTGGACCGATGCTTACACCTGGATCGAACAAAAGCTCGAAGGCAATCCAACCCGTCGCCACAAGCTGGATCAAGAGCCGTGGGGTATCAGAAAAATAGGCATCAAAATAAGCAAGCACGCATTGTGGTTGCTGATTGCGCTGCTGACCGGGCTGAGTTTTGCTGCATGGTTCGCCGATTCATTTCAGTTGTGGCATGACTATTTTTCTTTACAGGCCAATGTTGCTGCGTGGATCGTGCTGGCCTTGTTTACCGGCGGCACGTATGTGTTCGCTGGTTTTATGCGCGAGCAAGTATGTTTCTGGTTATGCCCGTATGCGCGCATCCAGGGGGTAATGTCGGACCGGCAGACCATCATGCCCACTTATGATTTTATCCGTGGCGAACCGCGCGGAAAGTTTTTGAAAATCGGTCGTTTGGATGGCGGTAAAACACGTGGTGATTGCATAGAGTGCTTTCAATGCGTGGCCGTTTGTCCCACTGGCGTGGACATTCGCGTCGGTCAGCAGGAAGGGTGCATCACCTGCGGCCTGTGCATAGATGCGTGTAATACGGTGATGGACAAGATCGCTCGTCCGCGTGGCTTGATACGCTACGCCTCGCTCGATGCCATCGAGGGAAAACCACAAAAAAATATACTGCAGCGCCCACGCATGGTGATTTATCTGGCGATCATGTCGCTGGCATTGTCTGGAATAGTGTACGGCCTGACTCATCTAGGTGCGCTCAAATTGCAGGTGATCCATGGCCGCCAGCCGCTGTTTGTGCGGCTCAGCGATGGTGCCATTCAAAACCGATACGACATTAAAGTGCTGAACAAAACCGGTGCGGATTTGCTGGTGAAGATCAGCGCAGCGGGCGTACCGGGACAGCAAATAATGGGTGCTGATGTGCCATTGCTGGCGCAGCACGGAAGAATTTCTGCCTATACCGTGTACGTGCGCGTTCCGCACGAAAATCTGTCCAGTGAGTCGGCCCCAATAGCGTTTCGCGTGGAAAGCCTGGCAGATGGAAAAATCAATGCGACCTACAACAGCGTGTTCATGTCGCCGCGTACTTAGTTTATTAAGGCCAATTTAAAGGAAGTTGATTATGAATAAAAATCCTCACGCATCGTTCGGCATATTTCAATTGGGCATATCGCAGCATAGCAAACAGGCCTTGCGTAACCCTTGGGTGCTCGGTTGGCTGGGCTTTGTGTTGATTGTGCTGGCGGTGAATGTCGGTTTGATTTTATTGTCTCGATCCAGCAACCCCGGATTGGTGGACAAGAATTACTATGATCGCGGTCGCGATTTTGAGCGCAATGTGCTGAAGAAAAATTCAGCGCGCGCATTGCTAGGCTGGGAAGCGCGCCTGGAGACGCCGGAGCATATCGTCATGGCGCAAGCGACAGTGTTGCGTTTCGTCGTGGCGGATAATCGCGGATTGCCGTTGTCCGATGCAGACATCATCCTCACCGCTTACCGCCCCGCCGACGCGGCAGCGGATTTCAGGATGAGCATGAATCAAACAGCTGCCGGACGCTATCAAGCCGACATGGTTTTTCCCTTAAAAGGAATATGGGATTTGATCGTCAAAGTAAAGCGCGGCGAGGATGAATATGAACTCACGCGGCGTATTTCTGTAAGCCAGTGATGAATACGGCAACGGCCAGCTTGAATGCCTCGCTCGGCTACGCAAAGTGCGCCGAGGCGGCCTGTTTTCACTGCGGCCTGGCCGTGCCGCAACAGCAGACGATCACAGCACAAATAGACGGCGCAAGGCGGGAGTTTTGTTGTATTGGTTGCCAATCGGTATGCGCGGCAATTTATGAAGCGGGCTTGCAGGGATTTTATCAACGCACACCGCAAGGCATACTGTTAGCACCGCCGCCTACGCCACCAGGCAATCTGACTTTATATGATCTGGACGATATACAGGGCGAGTTTGTCAATGAACTGGGTGAGACGCGCAGTCTTTATTTACTGATTGAAGGTATGCACTGCGCGGCTTGCGTGTGGCTGATAGAGAAAAGTATGGCGACGCTACCGGGCATCGTTCAGGCCAGCATCAACCTGACCGGAAAACGCCTGAGTGTGCGCTGGGACAACCGCCAAATAAAGTTGTCGGAGATCATCCGCCGCCTGGGTGAGATCGGCTACAACGCCGTGCCTTACGATCCCGAAGCGGTGGCGGGGGTGTTGAAAAAACAAAACCGTGCGCTGCTGCTGC
Source organism: Gallionellaceae bacterium (assembly GCA_030646595.1). GTDB lineage: Bacteria > Pseudomonadota > Gammaproteobacteria > Burkholderiales > Gallionellaceae > Nitrotoga. The sequence continues at coordinate 2,637 of JAUSKS010000143.1, forward strand.
GCTTGATATTCGCTGGGTTTGCCACGGCTAACATCATGCTGGTGGCGATTGCGTTATACAGCGGCGCGGATCAGGGCGAGTTCCGCCAGCTTTTTCATTGGGTGGGCTTGGCCTTGGCCACGCCCACCTTGTTTTATTCCGGCGGGCATTTTTTCCGTGGTGCCTGGACGGGTATTAAGCAACTGCATCTCACTATGGATGTGCCCATCGTCATCGGCACCTCGCTCACCTATCTGTATTCGACCTATGTGACGCTGGCCAAACCCGTAACAGGCGAAGTGTATTTTGACACCGTAATCAATCTCATCTTTGTCATTTTGATCGGACGCTATCTGGAAGGCTCGTTTAAGCAGCAAGCCATGCTGTCCACGCAACGGCTGATGGATTTGCAGCCGCGCGTGGCCACCGTTATGCGCAACGGTCAGGAGCAGGTCGTGCCGGTGCGTGCCGTGCAGATAGGCGAGATCGTGCTGATTAAACCGGGTGCGAATATTCCGGTGGATGGCGTGGTGTGCGAGGGCAGCAGCGCCGTGGATGAAGCGATGCTGAGCGGCGAATCGCTGCCCGTGGCTAAACAAGTGGACAGCAATGTATCGGCGGGAACAGTCAACGGCAGCGGCATGTTGCTGGTACGTACCGCGTGTGCGCTGAACGACACCGCGCTAGCGCGCATCATCCGGTTGGTGGAAGAAGCGCAATCGTCAAAAGCCCCGATTCAGCGTATCGCCGACCGCATCGTGCCCTGGTTTATATTCGTGACGCTGCTGCTGGCGGCGGCGACTTTTGTCGGCTGGCTACCGGTCAACCTGGAAACAGCTTTGATGGCGGCTACTTCAGTGCTGATTATTACCTGCCCGTGCGCGCTGGGCATGGCGACGCCGTTATCCATAGCCGTGGCCTCTGGTCTAGGTGCGCGTCGCGGCATTTTGATAAAGAACGGAGAAACACTGGAGACACTTTCCGGCGTCACGCATTTTGTATTCGATAAAACCGGAACGCTGACTCAAGGACGGATGCAGGTACACCAGATAACTGTGCTGCCGCATTTTAAGGCTCAGGAAATGTTGCGCCAGGTTGCTGCGCTGGAGCGTTACGCCGAGCATGGTGTGGCGCAAGCCATACTCAAGGAGGCTGAGGTGCGGGGGATTACCCGCGCCGAGGCGCAAGATTTTAGCTACGCGCCGGGATACGGTGTGCGCGGTACGGTAGATGGTGTGGAAGTGCTGGCGGGAACCGCAGCCTGGCTGGTACGCAACGGCATCAGCATAAATGTTGAATTGCAGCGGCAAGTTGCCGAGTTGGAGCAGCGTGCTATGACTTGTGTGCATTTGGCTGTGGGCCATGAACAGGTGGGATACATCGCCCTAGCCGACGAGCTGCGTCCCGATGCAAAAGTGCTGATAGAAAATTTGCGTGCCATGGGCATGCGCCTGACTCTGCTCAGTGGTGATCGCAAAGCGGTGGCAGAATCAGTCGCAGCGCAATTGGGTGGCATGGATGTGATCGCAGAAGTACTGCCACAGGACAAGGATCAAGTGATCCAGTCGTTGCAACAGCGCGGCGAAAAAGTAGCGATGGTGGGTGATGGTATCAATGATGCCCCGGCCTTGATTCGCGCCGATGTCGGTATCGCGGTAGGTTCCGGCACCGACGTATCGGTTGAAAGCGCGAGCATCGTTCTGACCGGCAGTGAGCTGGATAAAGTGCGCCAGGCTATGCTGCTGTCGCGCCGCACCTTGCACACCATCCGCCAAAACATCATCCTGTCGCTGACCTACAATGCAGTCATGGTGCCGCTGGCGATGATGGGTCTGGTCACGCCGCTGGTGGCGGCAATTGCGATGCCGGTCAGTTCCTTGCTGGTGATCGGCAATGCGGCGCGGCTGCGTAATATCTTGGAGAGAAATTCATAATGGAAGTGATCTACACCTTAATTCCGGGCATGATTTTTTTCGGCTTGGTGTGCGTCGCGGTATTGTTCTGGGCAGTGAAGAAGGGACAATACGACGATCTGGAGGGCGATGCCAGCCGCATCCTGATGGATGACGAAGATATTCTGCCGCCACAAATGCGTAGCGTAGCCGACGACAGGAAGGTAGCATGAAATTTGATGTGCCAGTACAGGATGCCAAGCGAGCGGCGCACCCGCACGAGTTGCTGCTGGTTAACCTGATTCTTAACCACGTTTTCTTCTTTGTTTCGACCTTGGGTCTATCCGGCCCCTATCCCTATTTGCCGCTGATGGTGCCTATCATTTCAATCAGCATACTGGCCTATATATTCTGGCGTGCCCAACGTGCCAAAATTTGCGACCCTTGGTTTGTCAGCGCGCATTGGCAAGTTTGCGCACGGCGTAGCCGCCTGTTCCTGGCCATGCTGGCGGGTGCGTGCCTGCTATTGCTGCTGGGCTGGCTGGGATATTACTATTTGCACATGGCCAAGGTGCTGGTGCTGGCTTTATTTTCCATCGCTGGGTTGCCCGTTATGATTACCTTGCTGGTACTGGTGGTGCTGGAGTCGGAAGCATTAAATCAGGCGCGCAACAGCAGTTTGCCGCAGTGGGCAGCTGAGCGTTTTACCCCATCCAAGGAGTCCGTTTGAGCCACTCATTTATTGTTGTCCGGATGATTCAAGCTGTAAAGGCGCGCGCTGTTTTTTTTGGGGTGTTGATTTTTTCCGTAGTGTTACTCGTAGCAGGCATGTTATTGCCGGGTGAAAGTCCCTCTCCGGTCGCTGACTTACCCTGGCAGATTGAACACGACGCAAACGGCATGCGTGTGTTTGGTTTGACCTTAGGCCACAGCACACTAGACGAGGCGCAAAACAAATTTCACGAGTCA
>JAUSKS010000146.1 GCA_030646595.1 Gallionellaceae bacterium
GGGATCAGCCCACAAAACAATCCCACAGCAACGCCACCCGCCACCGAACGCCGGTGCAAATGCCACAAATTGGGATGATGTAACCATCTGCCAAAAGGACGCAGCCAGCGGTTACGTTTGATGGTTTCTACAGTGGGTAGATGTTTTTGTAGAAATTTACGCATAGGTCATTTTAGCCTTTAAAGTGCAAGGCAGGCAGCTCAGTCACTATTTTATTCGATTGTGATATGCCAGGCCGATTTGCGATACTCTAGGCGCTATGGCTCCCTTTGCCCTTTTCTTCGCCATTGGTGTTGCGCTTTTGCAGCAACAAGCCGTGTTGCCTGGTTTTTTTTGGGCAGTGCCTTCCCTATTACTCGCTGCATTTTTATGGTTGCCGTCCCACACATCATGGCAGCGCATCGCGCGTTCTGTAGTTTATGCAGTTTGTGCCGCTCTGTTGGGGTTTTTCTATGCAGCTTTAGTCGCCCAACAGCGTTTGTCCGATGTTTTGCCTGCTGAATGGCAAGGTCAGGATATACAGGTAATAGGAGTCGTTGCAGAGCTTCCGAAATCGCACGAGCGCGGTCTGCGTTTTGTTTTTGATGTGGAACAGGTGCTGACCCCCAACGCCACTGTCCCGCCGCATATTCTGTTAGCCACTTATCAAAGTGCGCGCGATACGCCACTCATGCCGCATGCAGGCGAACGCTGGCAACTCACTGTGCGCCTGAAACAACCGCATGGCACCGTTAACCCGCATGGTTTTGATTTCGATGCCTGGATGCTGGAACGCAAGCTGCGCGCCAGCGGATATGTCCACCCAAAAGGAGAAAATCGGCGGCTGGATGCGCAAGTGAATTCCCCTGCTTATCTGATCGAGCAGATGCGCGAGCGGGTGCGCGATTCATTTCAAAAAATTCTGGGTGACGCACCTTTTGCCGGTGTGTTGATTGCCCTGGCCATCGGCGATCAGGGCAGCATCCCGACTGCGCAATGGAAGATATTCACACGTACTGGTGTGAATCATCTGATGAGTATTTCTGGCCTGCATATTACCTTGCTGGCAGGAATGGCGTTTGCGGTATGCTACTGGCTGTGGCGGCGCAATGTGAAACTCACCCATTATTTACCAGCGCGCAAGGCAGCAGCGCTGATTGGTTTGCTGGTGGCACTCGGCTATGCGCTGTTGGCTGGGTACGGTGTGCCTGCGCAACGCACGGTGTATATGCTGGCGACCATCACCGCCGCACTGTGGCTCTCGCGTACGGTCGCCCCCTCTCAACTGCTGGCCGCAGCATTGATGGTGGTGCTGTTGCTTGACCCGTGGGCGGTGTTATCGCCCGGGTTCTGGTTATCGTTCGGCGCGGTGGCCTTGATTTTTTATATCACCGCACATCGCTTGCGCCCTCCACACTGGCTCGTGACTTACGGCCAGATACAGTGGGCCATGAGCATAGGCTTGATTCCCCCGCTGCTGGCCATGTTTCAGCAAGTGTCATTGGTATCTCCTGTGGCCAATGCTTTCGCTATTCCCCTGGTAAGCCTGGTGGTTGTTCCGCTCACTTTGCTGGGTGTGTTGTTGCCATTTGAATGGCCTTTGTGGCTGGCGCACCAAATCATGAGCATCTGCATGACATTGCTGCAATGGCTGAACCATTTGCCCGCCGCAGTATGGACACAACATGCCCCACCGCTATGGAGCATCGCACTCGGCATGGGCGGCGTATTGTGGCTGCTGTTGCCGCGCGGTTTTCCGGCGCGCTGGCTGGGGTTATTGATGATGCTGCCGATGTTTCTGGTGTTGCCCGATCCGCCCATGCCAGGTGCGTTACGGCTGGTGATTTTCGATGTCGGACAAGGGCTGGCAGTTGCCGCACAAACACATAACCATGCGCTGCTATATGACACTGGTCCCGATTTTTCTGGTGAAGCGGATAGCGGCAACCGTATTTTGCTGCCCTCATTGCAGGCACTTGGTATTGCCCAACTCGATGGGCTGATGCTCAGCCACGATGACAGCGACCATACCGGTGGCGCGTTATCGGTATTGCAGGGCATTCCTGTAGGCTGGCTGGCTTCCCCATTGGCCAGCGATCATGTTTTGTTGCAGCAGGCCAGCTCTCATTTTCGTTGTGCCAATGGGCAAAGCTGGGAATGGGACGGGGTGCGTTTTGCCGTCTTGCATCCGTCGGCAGCAAGCTATAAAGAAGCCGACATTCGAGACAACAATCGCGGCTGCGTATTAAAAATTACCACTGAAAAATATAGTGTGCTGCTGGCCGCCGACATTGAGAAAGAATCGGAAGCGCGCTTGTTGCAACGGCATGCGGACAAGCTCCCCGCCACTTTGCTGGTAGTGCCCCACCATGGCAGCAAAACTTCCTCCACCTCAGCATTTGTGGAAGCCGTGCATCCGCGCTATGCCGTATTCACTGTTGGTTACCGTAATCGTTTCGGTCATCCCAAAGCGGACGTGGTCGAGCGTTACCGTGCCATAGGCAGCGAGCTGCTGCGCTCAGATGAGGATGGCGCACTGATAGTGGAAATGGATGCGCAGCATTTTAGTATTGAACGCAGCCGTGAAAGCCATGCGCGCTATTGGCATTAATTTTTTTCCAGATGTTTGATACGTATGCCGCGTGATTGGGCAACTTCCTGTACCGTTTTTATAATGTGTGCATCGGCTGCATGACTATATTCTCCGCCAGATGAGGTGTCGCTGACCTGCGATGAACTCTGCGGACTGCTGGCCTCAAAATACAGCATGCCATTACGCTGGGTAATCGCCAGCAAATAAAACTCAGCGCCATGCGCCCGCACTTGTTTATCGCGTACTTCAAAATAAAGCGTGGCGCTGTTGTTTGTATGGCCCGTGCCGATCTGTTGGGCAAGGGCTTCAATCAAGGGTTGCGCCAGATTCAGTTGCGCTGCCAGGGTGGCGTGGTATTTGCCGGGATGCTCGATGACCAGTGAATTTTTCAATGGTGGTGTTTTGCCAGGGCGGAAATAGAGCAATAGCAAAATACAAATAATAGTGAGCGTGGTAAATTCAATCATGGCTGCAAGGGTCTGGTAAGATTAAATTTTAACGCATTTGGAAATATATGGCTCTGTACGGCATCCCATTAGAATTTTTCCTGTTTGGCCTAACTTTGCTGGGGGTGGCAAGCTTGCATCATCGCACTTTCGAAGTGGCATTGGGCGGTTTGATGATAATCGTCATTTATAAAATAACGACGCAAAATCTGGACATCGTCACTCATCTGCAACATGAGTGGCAATTGCTGCTCAATTTGTTTGGGCTGCTGCTCGGCTTTGCCATTCTCGCCCGGCACTTTGAAGATTCCGGCTTGCCTGAGCTATTGCCGCGTTGGCTACCACAAGGCTGGGCAGGCGGCTTTACCTTGTTGGCGCTGACCTGGCTGGTGTCGGTATTTCTCGACAATATTGCTGCCGCAGTAATCGGTGGGGTCATTGCCAAACAGATATTTAATAATCGTGTCAGCGTCAGCTATATTGCGGCGCTGGTTGCATCGGCCAATGCCGGGGGTGCTGGCTCGGTAATTGGCGATACCACCACGACCATGATGTGGATTGCTGGCGTACCTGCCTGGGATGTAGCTCATGCCTTCATTGCTGCTACGGTTGCGTTGATATTCTCCGGAATAATCGCCAGCCGTTTTCAACACCGTATGCAGCCCATGCAAATTCCGCCTGGCAATAACGAAAAAACATTGGTGTACACCAGGCTAGGGATTGTGATTGCCATTATCGGTGGGCTCATCATTAGCAATGTATTCCTGCATTTCCCGGCGGTGGGTGCATGGGTGGTCATTCTGCTGGCTGGTTTGCTCCACCCGGTTCCGTGGCAAGAAGCAGGTAAAGCACTCAAAGGTTCCTTATTTCTGCTTGCACTGGTGCTGGCTGCTTCCTTAATGCCAGTTCAGGCATTGCCTGATCCATCGTGGCACACGGTATTCGGTTTGGGCTGGCTCAGTGCGGTG
>JAUSKS010000120.1 GCA_030646595.1 Gallionellaceae bacterium
CAGCGCAGCAGCCAGTGCCGATATGTAAAATAAGCGATTCAGGTTACGAGTCATGTTTATCATCTCCATAAATTAAGTAATGTGGCCCAGCGATCGCTATCATAGCGGGGCCTTGTTACACAATTATTACACAAGACAAGGAAGCGCCTGGGTGATAACGGGCTTTGTATCCAGAGCAGACTTTGATGGGTAACAAAATAGTCATAAAAATTTAGTAATATACAAAGTGTATCGATCAAGGAATTATATACATGCAAAAAATATATAACGTGTTATTCCTGTGTACGGGCAATTCCGCGCGCAGTGTTTTGGCTGAATCCGCCTTGAATCATCTGGGGGGTGGGCACTTCCGCGCTTACAGCGCAGGCAGCAAGCCTTCCGGTAAAGTACATCCGGCATCCCTGCGATTATTGCAGCGCATGGGCTTGTCCAGCGCAGGATTACGCAGCAAAAGCTGGGATGAATTTGCCGCCAGCGATGCGCCGCAGATGGATTTTATTTTTACCGTATGCGATAACGCGGTGGGTGAGGAGTGCCCGCTGTGGTTGGGTAGTCCGGTGACTGCGCATTGGGGGGTGGAAGATCCGGCAGCATGTACCGGTAGCGAAGCCGAACAGGACAAGGTATTTGAGCAAGTTTACCAACGGTTGAACAAACGAATTCAGTTATTCATCAGCTTGCCTTTGGCCAAGCTGGATGCGCTGAGTTTGCGCCAGCGCTTGCAGGAAATCGGACGCAGCTAATGGGATTTTTTGAGCGCTGGTTAACCCTGTGGGTATTCTTGTGCATCATCGTCGGTGTGGCACTGGGGCAGTTTATGCCTGCGCCCTTTCAGTGGCTGGGCAGCTTGCAGATAGCGCGGGTGAATATTCCGGTCGGGTTGTTGATCTGGGTGATGATCATCCCGATGTTATTACGCATCGATTTTTCTGCCTTGCATCAAGTAACACAACACTGGCGCGGCATGGCAGTCACTTTATTTATCAATTGGGCAATTAAACCGTTTTCCATGGCCTTGCTCGGCTGGTTATTCATCCGCCAGTTATTTGCGCCTTATTTGCCTGCCGCCCAACTGGATAGTTATATCGCCGGACTGGTATTGCTGGCTGCTGCACCTTGTACTGCGATGGTATTTGTATGGAGCCGGTTGGTAAATGGCGAACCGATGTTCACCTTGAGCCAGGTGGCGCTTAATGATGTCATCATGATAATTGCTTTCGCACCGCTGGTTGCCCTGCTGCTTGGCTTATCGGCCATCGTGGTGCCGTGGGATACCCTGCTTATTTCCGTGGTGCTGTATATCGTGCTGCCAGTGCTGTTGGCACAAGTGTGGCGTAAATTGCTGTTAGCCCGTGGCGCAGGCACGCTGGAACGCACACTGGAGAGCTTGCATCCGCTGTCATTGCTGGCCTTGCTCATCACGCTGGTATTGTTATTTGCTTTTCAGGGGCGGGCCATTGTCACGCAGCCGCTGATCATTGCCATGCTGGCTGTGCCGATTACCATCCAGGTATATTTCACTTCTGGCCTGGCCTACTGGCTGAGTCGCCGCTTCGGCGTGGCACATTGCGTGGCCGGGCCATCGGCCTTGATTGGTGCCAGTAATTTTTTTGAACTGGCGGTGGCAGCTGCCATCAGCCTGTTCGGCTTTGAATCCGGTGCGGCACTGGCGACTGTGGTGGGTGTATTGATCGAAGTGCCGGTAATGCTGTCGGTAGTCTATCTGGTTAAACGCAGCAAGCGTTGGTACGAAGCGGTGTGACAAAGCGAAGCAATACACCAGAGACACAGAACACAGAGAAGAACAAAGCAGTATTATCCTAAAAAACGCAGTTCAAGCCACAGAGATCACAGAGGACACAGAGGACACAGAGAAAGCGCGGGTTTCACACGTTTTTCATGTTCACCTGATGGGTAAGGTTGTCATTAACGACAACCCACTGTTTCTCTCTGTGAACTCTGTGTTCTCTGTGGCCAACTGCTTTTTCTAGGATGACAGAAATTTTAAGAGTTAATGAAATCAGCGCGGGTGGTCGGCAAGATGATATCGTGCCAGGTAACCATAACAGAGCTGTCTGGCGCCGGGCAGGAGAGGTTACAGGGAAGACGAGCCAATGCTCGATAGATAGTGCTTTGCGCCTCGGCGGCCAGCATGCGACGGTTCTTGCCGATACTGGTAAGTGTCGGCAGATACATCAGCGTGACATGCAGGGCAGGGCTGCACAGGATTTTCCATAGTGATTGGATAAAAGTCATGTCGCCAATAAATGCTGCATCGAGATTAAATTTACCCCTGCCATCGTGATAGCGGATCGCTATCGGACAAATAGCAGCTTCAATTGCAACAGCGCCTTGTAACAGTGACGAATGAAAATGGCCAAGCTGCGTTCCATCAGTGGTAGTGCCTTGCGGGAACAGGGCAACTCGTTCCCCCTGTGCCAGTAGTTTGGCAATCTGATGGTTGATGCGCAGCGTATCCATCTTGAAGTCACGCTTGATGAACAGGGTATGGATGCCGTGGAATATCCAGCCCAGTAATGGCCAATTACCCACTTCATGTTTGGCGACAAAATAGGCCGGTAACACGGCGTTTAACGCGACTGCATCCAGCCAGGAAATATGGTTGGCAAGCAGCAGCCTGCCTTGCACAGTGACTGCTGGGTAGTAACCATGGGTTTCCAAACCCACATGCAGTATATCCAGCAATTTACGCGACCAATATTTTACAATGTGATGTTGGGCAGTCGTTTTCAGTAGGGGAAACAGGCTGACCAGCAACAAGCCATACAGCACATGGCTCGCTACGCGCAAACCACGTACGGCAGCAATCAGCGTGGTGCGTAATTTCGGGAGATAAAAAATTCTGTTAGCGGCGGTAGAGCTTATGCTGGTCATAGCGTTTCCTTTTCATTATTTTCGTTCAAGTATGACGCGTATTAAACCCGCACATTATTGCAAACGTATTACTTCGTTATTTGGATTCGTTGCGCAGAATTCATCATGTTGTAACGCACATTTTTTATGATGGTTGCGTGTCCCTGTGACGGCGGACATGAAATACAGAATTTTCCCTATAGATCATTCCAAGGAGACGAAAAATGTTTGGATCGAAAAAACTAGCAGTGTTTATGTCTATCGCATTTATATCTGCCGCGAATTATGCCGTGGCGCTCGAAACAACCGGCCCCAGTAGTTCTGCTACACCTTATCTGGTGGCAGCAGCATCGGGGGTAAAAATTACTTCATTGCTCACCGTGGGGGATACGGTTAATGACAAATCTGATGGCACCCCTTATCGCATGGTAGGTATTCCGGATGGCTTGGGAGCATTTGATAATAATGATGGCACGTTCACGGTATTGATGAATCACGAGTTGCGTAATACCGTAGGCGTAACTCGCGCTCATGGGGGTATAGGTGCTTTTGTATCGAAGTGGATAATCAACAAAAATGATTTACAGGTGTTGCACGGTGCAGATTTGATGCAGCAGGTGTACTTGTGGGATACGCTCACAGGAACA
>JAUSKS010000122.1 GCA_030646595.1 Gallionellaceae bacterium
GGCGCGAGCTTAACATATAGGCAGGACTCACTACAAAACGACAGAATGGTTATTCGCTTTCCAGTTTGTCGGTTGAGGTAAATGTCCAGGTGCGGGTGATACTGAGGATATCCGTGTCTTTACGGATATCCGGCGGCAGGGGAGCGTAAGGGGCAGCCAGTTTGACAATGCGCTGGGCGGCTGCATCCAGAATACGCTGTCCGGAAGAGCGGCTCACCTCCACGCTTTCCACACTGCCATCAGCGCGGATGGAGACAGTCAGTTGCAAGCTGCCGTAAATTTTTTTCTGGCGCGCAGCTTCCGGGTAATTCAAGTTACCTATGCGCTCAATTTTGATGCGCCAATCTTCAATATATTGTGCGAAGCGATATTCCTGGGTGCGCGCACCTATGAATTTACGCCGGGGCAGCTTCTGGTAGGCTTCCATGTCCTTGCTGATTTCCGCTTCCAGCCGTGCAATTTCCAGCGCGCGGCTGACCAGGTCTTCGCCCGTCGTAGGCGTGTTTTCTTGCTGCGGCTTTTGATTTTTTTCCTGCGCCACACTGTTGGTGCTCTTGGCTTGCGTCAGCAAGCGCTTGGCTTCCTGTTCCAGTTGGCGCACGTGCTGTGCAGATTGTTCGGCTGTGAATTGCTGGCTGTCGCTCAAATTGGGCAAGGGATTTTTTGCGCGGCGGTTATCCGCAGTATTACCGCCGCCATCAAGATTGTGCTGCGCCAGTGCATCTGCTTTTAGCGGGCGAGATTTGGATTTGCTGTTAACCAGCACGACTTCCAGAGGTTTTAGAAAATCGGCAGCTTTGCGCGGGTCGGGTAGCACAAAGCCTATGCCAAATAGCGCCACTGCATGCAGCACCAGCGAAAAGGCCAGCGGCATTGACAGTGGCCGCTTGAGCACAGCTAACAAGCGCCAGCCTCCTTGTTTAGCCGCTTGTTTTTTTGCAATTTGCTTTGTCGGCTGCAGGCAGCACTTGCGGTCGGTCGCATCCCCGCTGTGCGGGGCCCCTGCTTCCTGCTCATGCTGCTACCTCCTCCTCAATGGTGGAAATGAAACGCGTAGCCACGTTCAGGTCGAGCAAATCTATTTCCCCTATCTCCAGCAGAACGCGCGTGTTGGGCGGCAATTCCGGCAGTGAAGGAATGCGGCTCACTAAAGGAATATCAGCAAACCTTACCAAGTTTTCGCGCAGTACCATTGCATCAACGATCAGCTCGCGCAGCGATTCGTTTGCCCCCTCGCTCGCAGGGCGGGAGAGGGTTGGGGAGAGCGTAGCGAGGGGCTGGGCGTTCATCTTGGTTTTTTCCTGCAACAGCCAGCGCAGGCACCAGTAGCGTTCCATAGTGCGCTGAAATTCATTATAGCTGGTGTAAGCCATGTCAAAGTCGCGCATGACGGTAAACAAGGTCGTATCATTTTGAGCATAAACGGGCGGTTCATTGCGTAACACGCTTATGATCTGGCGCTGGTTGATAAAATCCACGTAGCGGCGCAAGGGCGAACTGGACCAAAGATATTGCGCCACACCCAGGCCTTGATGTGGTGCGGGCACAGTACTCATTTTTACTTTGCCATTATTTTGGGTGCGGTAAATGCCTGCCACATCTTGCGTTGCCAGCAACTTTCCCCATTCGCTGTTAACAAAAATCATCAGCTCGGACACGACCTTGTCTATGGGTGAACCGCGTCGGCGCGTGGTGATGGTGACGTGATCGCTCTCTACATAGAAATTGTAGTCCAGTTGCTGCATATTGCTGTCCGCTGCTTTGCCACGCGCATTTTCCAGTTTTTGCGCAAGATTCCATAACAGAGTTAACTCGGGTGCAAAGGGGTAATCCTGCTGACCTGCAGCCAGTGTGGCTTCATTGAATAAAGGTTCCAGAGTGTCATGGCGTAAGTTGGCTGAGATCAGGATGCGCTCGATGCGGCTTTCAGTATTGAGTACCGCCAGGGTATCAGCAGCCACATCGAGATACATCGACAAGGTCGGGCAAATCCTGCTTGTCTCCAGGGTAAAGGCTTGCACTACGTTATCCGGCAACATGGTGATTTTGTCACCCGGCATATAAACGGTAGACAGACGCTGAGCTGCGATTACATCGCCCGGCGAGCCAGGTGCGATACCCAAGGCCGGGGCGGCGATATGCACCCCTATGCGCCAGTTGCCATCGGCCAACGGGGTTACCGAGAAGGCATCATCAATTTCGGTTGTCGTCGCGTCATCAATACTGAAGGCGCTTGCCTCTGCCAAGGGTAACTCCGGCCAGGCATTCAACGCGACTTCAGGGAAGCCTGTACCGTGCGGAAAATATTCAAACAGAAAGCGTTGCAAATGATAGGCGTGAGTAGAGGGCAAGGCACCGCAACGCTGGAGCAAGTGTGCAACCGATAAATGCGTAGCGGCACAAGCTGCTTCCAGCGCCTTGACCTCGAGCGTGTTGCGATCGGGTTTGTATAGTAGATAGGGCAGCTTGTCGGTAAATTCCGGAGGTAAGGTAAAGGCGCTTAACTCCTCGGTATAACGTGCTTGCAAGCTGGCCTGCAAGCGTTTCTTTTCCGCGCTGGCCAAAGCTGCCTTGAGTGCTTCTGGCGGCGCGGCCTTGTAATGGCCCTTGCCCTTTTTATAAAAATACATGGGCGAGGAATGCAGGCGAATCAAGGTACCTGCGGCTTCGACGGGGGTGGGCGCATGACCGAAATATTCTGTGGCGAGCATATCAAAGCCAAAGTCTTCAGCAGGGCAACATTCCCACAGAAATTCCACATCCATATCTGCTGCGACAGCTTCTGCCTGCGCCATGAATTCAGTTAATCCTGGTTGAGCAAAGCGTAGCAAGACGCTGCTGGCTTTAATCTTGCTGCGCTTGCCGTGCGCGTTTTCCACTTGCAATGAGCTGGCGTTATCGGTGAGTATGGAAGCAGCCCGGAAAGCACCGTCTTCTTCATAAAAAATATGCATGGGGAATACGACTAAAAAAGTGGCACGATTATAACCCAGTGTCGGTTAGAATCTGTACTGAGGCTAACTGAGTGAATGGTTTTTAATCAGGCAGATTTTGACAAAGGAGAGATTCATGAAACACAACGGTATATACCTTACGCTGATTTCCTGTTTGGCAATGGCAGGCGTGGCGCGTGCTGACGGCGGAATGCAAACCATGGACGAGGAAACGCAGCATGGCAGCATAGAAGAAAAAATGTTCAAGCAAATTGACAGCAATGGTGACAGCGCGATATCAAAATCTGAATTTGCCGCTTTCAATGCCAAGCGCTACAAAAGAATGGACAAAAATGGCGACGGTAAAATTACTCGCGATGAAATGGAGGCAGGGCACAAAAAACAGGGTGGGGGGAATAATGCCACCACACACCTGGATACCCGTTTTAACGCGGCTGACGCTAATAATGACAAGGGTCTGGATCGGGAAGAAGCGAAAGCGATGCCGATGCTGTATATGTACTTTGATGAAGTGGATGCCAACAAGGATGGCTAGGTGACGCGGGAGGAATATTTTAAAGCCATGCCGCTGCTGCATAAAGGCAAGACCATGAATCCGGCGGGCCACGAGCCGGAAATACTTTAATTTTTTCGTATTCCATTGCGGGTCTGCTAAACTTGCTCCCGCTTTGAGGTGCCGGATGGCAACATTCGGTTAAACGGGAAACAGGTGCAGGGATTAATCCCCATGCCTGTGCTGCCCCCGCAACGGTAAGCAAGTGTGAATGTGTCACCAGGCCACTGTGAGTCATCATGGGAAGGCGGCACATTTGGTCTTGCAAGCCCGGATACCGGCCTTGAGCATAAGGTCGGGAAATGCTGCGGGTGGCGCATGGTCGGCGGAATGATGCACTGTACTGCTGTGCCCCATTTCCCTTCTGTTGTCTGTTGCATTTCCTGTGTTTGAATGTTCCCGCGGGGTCGCGTGGAATTTACTCAGGAAAATCTCAATGCAACTGCAAAAAATTCTCGCCGCCATTTTATGCGCGGTTACTTCATTGGTGTATGCAGCAGAAGAAAATACTCCTCTTGAAATTCTGATCGTCACCGGAACCCGAACCGCGCAGCCGCTCAAGCAAGCACTGCTCCATTCCACTGTCATTACCGCAGAGGAAATACGTGCTGCGCAAGTGCCGGATGTGCCGACCTTGCTGCGTTCGCTGGCAGGTGTTGAGGTCGTGCAAAGTGGTGGGCTGGGCAAACAGTCCAGTATTTTTATGCGCGGCACCAATTCCAGCCATGTGCTGATATTGCTGGATGGTGTGCGCATCAATTCCGCTACCGTTGGCACGACTGCGCTCGAACATATTATGCTGGACAGCATAGAGCGTATCGAAGTGGTACGCGGCAATGTCAGTAGTCTGTATGGTTCCGAAGCCATCGGCGGCGTAATCCAGTTGTTTACCAAGCGTGGACGCGGCGCTCCGGTTTTCAACGTCAGCGAGGGCGTGGGCAGCAATGGCACACAGCGTTTGTCGGCCGGATTTTCGGGCAGCGCGGATGCGACTTCATTCAGCGTGAATGCTGGCAAAGTAAAGACCAATGGCGTGTCGGCAATTAATGCGCAAATTGTGCCTGCCGCTAATCCTGACACAGACGGCTATGACAACACCACTTTTAATGCGCAGGTGAAACAGGTTTTTAACGCCGACCACCAATTGTCTGCCGCGCTGTTCAGCGCACATGGCAATAGTCAGTATGACAGTGCTTGGGGTTCACCAACTGACCTTAATAATACCAAGGTTGCGCTTGAAAAAATATCGCTGACATCGGACGATCAACTCACTGCGCTATGGCATAGCAAGTTGAATTTGGCGCAGGGTACGGATAACAGCAAGGATTACAAGAATGGCGTGGAGAATAGCCGATTCAAGACCGCCAACAAGCAATTGACTTGGCAAAATGAACTGCGGCTTGCCGATACACAGCGCGTCAATCTGACAGCGGAACATCTGCAGCAGTCGGTCGCCTCTGATACCTCGTTTACCCGGACCAAGCGTAGCGTGAGCAGCCTGTTGGGTGGCTATGTGGGTGAGTATGGCGCACAACAGGTGCAGCTTAATCTGCGCCAGGATCGCTACTCGGATTTCGGTACCGCGAACACGGGTTTGCTTGGTTATGGTTGGGCGTTTGTAGATAACTGGCGCGCTACGGCCAGCGTCAGCACTGCGTTCAAGGCACCGACCTTCAATGATATGTACTACCCATTCCAGGATTACGGGGCCTATGGAAGTTATGTGGGGAATCCAAATCTGCGACCAGAGCGTTCTAAAAATAAGGAATTTGGCTTGCGCTATGCAGTGGCTGGGCAACATGCAGATGTGATGTACTTCGATAATCACATTCGTGATTTGATTGCGCCGGATAATTTATTTGCTGGAAGCGTAATCAATATAAATCAGGTACGCATTGATGGTTGGGAATTAAGCTATGCCGGTGAGTTTGATGACACCCGAGTAAAAGCTAACATAACGCTACAAAATCCGCGTGACACCGAAACCGGCCAGATTTTAACGCGCCGCGCCAAGCGCTATTCTAGTGTCGGTATCACGCAACAATTCGGCGCGCTGAAATTAGGTGGCGAGTGGCAACACAGCGGCGTTCGTGAAGACAATCACATTACCGCATATCCTGCGCAGCGCGTTACCTTGGCGGCTTACGACATCATCAATTTCACTACGAGCTATGCGCTGGATAAACACCTCGATCTATCTATGCGCGTAGACAATCTGTTCAACAAGGATTACATGCTGGCGCACGGCTACAATACGCTGGGGCGCACCCTGTTTGTCAGCTTGCACTACCAGTAATTAAGGCTTTCCCTGCACTCGAAGAGTGGCAGCAATGCTGCTCTTTATTTTTCTGAACACGCTTTTCTGCTACAGTGCGCGCCATGAATAGGGGATACCCATGACCAGCACCCAGCTTTACTTGCGCCTGCTTGGCCATATCAAACCGTACTGGCGGGCTTTTCTTGTTTCCATTCTCGGCATGGTGGTGGCGGCGGCTACCGAGCCCTTGCTGCCTGCTCTGCTAAAACCCATGCTGGACGGTACCTTTGTGCATAAGGATGACACGGTAATCCGCCTGGCACCTTTGT
>JAUSKS010000168.1 GCA_030646595.1 Gallionellaceae bacterium
TCAGAACAGAGTTCAGGGCTTTTGCAGCAATTTGCTTGCTACAGCTTGGATAGTATCACAGCGAATATTGCAAATATATGATCCCCGCCCCAGCCAACGTACAGTATCCAGCGCAAAGTAAGTCAATATCCCATCTGCCCCGGCGCGCTTGAATGACAGCAAGGACTCCAGCACACACGCCTCTTGTTGAGCCAGTCGTTTTGCGCGGCAACCTTGAGCATGGCAAAAATGCAACTAAATTTAGTTGCACGATTCTAATTTTCTGGGTAGGATTCACGCATGGGAAAACACGAAAAATTATTGGCAAAGATCAAAAGCCGCCCGAAGGATTTCACCTTTAAGGAGGCCGTCACCCTGCTGGCCGGATTTGGTTATGTGCTCAACCAGAGCGGCAGCGGATCGCGGGTCAGGTTCGAGCATGAGCATTGTGTGCCGGTATTCATGCATAAGCCGCACCCATCGCCGGTTCTGAAACCTTATCAGATTGACCATGTGCTGGATATTTTGAGGCAGGAGGGTTTACTATGAAAAACACGATGGAACACAAGGGCTATACCGGGTCAGTCGAGTATAGTGATGAAGACGGTATTTTTTTCGGCAAGGTGCAGTTTATCCGCGCCCTGATCAGCTACGAAGGCAGCAACGCTAAAGAGTTGCGCAAGGATTTTCACGATGGGGTGGATGATTATCTGGCGATGTGCAAAGAAAAAAATGTCGCGCCGGAGCAGCCTTTCAAGGGGTCATTCAACGTGCGGGTTGGCCGTGACCTGCACCGTCAAATTGCGCTCGAAGCGGCGCGGCGCGGTGTGAGCTTGAATAGCTTGATCGTTGATGCCTTGGAGAAAGAAACACACCACATGACATAGATGGGCCCTTTGGGGAAGTTTTCTTCTACAATTTCGTTAGTGCAGTGTCTCCTCCCCATTCAATACCACATACAACACAAATTAAAAAATGGGGTATTTGCAGAAGCGGCTATGCTGCAGTTCGCAACTATTCCATTTTCATCAGCCACCGCGCCGCGTCCAGCGCAAAGTAAGTCAATATCCCATCTGCCCCGGCGCGCTTGAATGACAGTAGCGCTTCCAGCACACACGCCTCTTCATTCAGCCAGCCATTTTGTGCAGCCGCTTTGAGCATGGCGTATTCGCCACTGACCTGGTAAACGAAAGTTGGTGCTTTGAATTCATCTTTAACGCGCCGCACGATGTCGAGATAAGGCATGCCCGGTTTGACCATGACCATGTCGGCACCTTCCTGCAAGTCCAGCCCCACCTCCCACAGTGCTTCGTCGGAATTGGCGGGATCCATTTGATAGGTGTATTTATTGCCCGCACCGAGGTTGGCGCTGGAGCCGACTGCATCGCGGAAGGGGCCGTAGAAACTGGAAGCATATTTGGCGGCATAAGCCATGATGCGGGTGTGGATGTGGCCTTTTTGATCGAGCGCGGCGCGCACTGCGGCGATGCGCCCATCCATCATATCGGACGGGGCAACCACATCGGCCCCGGCTTGCGCATGCACTTGCGCCTGCTGCGCCAGCACGGCCACCGTTTCATCATTCATGACATAGCCGCTGGCATCCAGCAAGCCATCCTGGCCGTGGCTGGTGTAGGGATCGAGCGCAATGTCCGTCATGATGCCCAGCTCAGGAAAGCGTTTCTTGAGTTCCGCCACCACCAGCGGCACCAGGCCATTAGGATTCAACGCTTCGCGCGCATCCTCGGTCTTAAGCGGCGCACCTATCACCGGAAACAGGGCCAGCATGGGGATGCCCAGCTTGACACAAGCTTCCGCTTGCCCTAATAATTTGTCCAGGGTTTGCCGCTTGACGCCTGGCATAGAAGCCACGTTCTCTTCGCGGTTTTTGCCTTCCAATACGAATACGGGGTAGATAAAATCGGCTGGAGTCAGGATGTGTTCACGCATCAGCCTGCGCGAAAAATCATCGCGCCGCATGCGCCGCATCCGTACCTGGGGATATTGTCCTAATGTATGCATGAGTTGGTCCTAAAAAAAATTATTATGGAATGCTGCAACTTTTATAGAATTGCCTTATCCTACTCCACAGATGATGCGAGTCATCTCCCGTTTTTCTCCCTAGACGGGTTGTCTTAACAACAGTTAGGACATTTGGTGCCCCTGGCTTCCCCCTTTAGCCAGGGGTATTTTTTTGGGCAAACCAGCCTGCAATCACCGCCTCCGCCTCATCCGCGCCTGTTTTCTTAAGGCTGGAAAATAACTGCACCGAGCAAAATGGGAATTCCTGGGCGAGGTGTAATTTAACATTATTCAGCGTCACCGTCGCTTGCTGGCGGCTAAGTTTGTCAGATTTGGTCAGCAAAATATGCAAGGGCTTACCGGTGGGCGCAAACCATTCCAGCATTTGCTGATCCAGTTCCGTCAAAGGATGCCGCGCATCCATAATCACCACCAGGCCACACAAGGATTCCCGCGTTTGTAAATACTCGCTCAGCAAACCTTCCCAGTGCGCTCTGACCTCAGGCGGAACTTTGGCATAGCCATAGCCGGGTAAATCCACCAGAAAGCGTTGCTCGCCCAGATCAAAATAATTGAGGTGCTGGGTGCGCCCCGGCGTCTTACTGGTGTAAGCCAGGCGCACATGATTGGCCAAGGTATTAATGGCGCTCGATTTGCCCGCGTTGGAACGCCCGGCAAACGCCACTTCCAGCCCGCCATGCAGCGGCAGATCACGCAAATGGTTAACGGTGGTAAAAAAAGCCGCGCGTGAAAATAATCCCATTACCAAGCCGCGAAAATTTTGTCTGCCGCTGCCACGGTGGCCGCGATGTCGGCCTCGGTATGTGCTGCTGAAACAAAGCCCGCTTCAAAAGCAGAGGGCGCAAGATAGACACCTGCCCCCAGCATGGCATGGAAGAAGCGGTTAAAAGCTTCTTTGTTGCCAGCCATCACTTCGTTATAGCTGGTGGGCACAGCGTTACTGAAATACAGGCCGAACATGCCGCCTATGGATTGCGCACAAAATGGAACATGGTGTTTCTTCGCGCTGGCGGCCAAGCCTTCAGTTAATTGTTTAGCCAGTTGCGTCAGCCGTTCGTAGAAACCAGGCGCTTGCACCAGCTTGAGCGTCGCCAGCCCGGCTGCTACTGCCACCGGATTGCCGGACAGCGTACCCGCTTGATACACAGGGCCGAGCGGGGCCAGACATTGCATGATGTCGCGCCGGCCACCGAAGGCCGCTGCGGGCATGCCGCCACCCATCACTTTACCGAGTGTGACCAGATCGGGCTTGATGCCGTAATGACCATGCGCGCCTTGCAGGCCGACGCGAAAGCCGGTCATCACTTCGTCCAGAATGAGCACTGCGCCATGTTGAGTACACAGCCTGCGCAACGCATCCAGAAATTCGCGCTTGGGCGTAATTAAATTCATATTGCCTGCAACGGGCTCGACGATAACTGCGGCAACCTTTTGGCCGATCTCGGCAAAAGCTCGCTCTAATCCGGCGACATCGTTGTAGTCCAGCACGGTGGTCAGCGCGGCGATTTCAGCGGGGACACCGGACGAGCTTGGCTGGCCGAAGGTCAGCGCACCAGAACCCGCCTTGACCAGCAAGCCATCGGAATGGCCGTGGTAGCAGCCTTCAAATTTTATAATCTGGCTGCGCCCGGTAAAACCGCGCGCCAAGCGAATCGCGGTCATGGTGGCTTCCGTGCCGGAGCTGACCAAGCGCACCATTTCCAGACTGGGCAACAGCTTGCATAACAGCTCTGCCATTTCCAATTCAGAAGCTGTCGGTGCGCCAAAGCCCAAGCCTTGCGCAGCTGCATCCTGCACCGCCTTGACCACAGCAGGATGGCTGTGGCCAGCGATCATCGGCCCCCACGAGCCGACGTAATCTATGTAGCGTTTGTCATCCGCATCCCACACATACGCACCCTGACCGCGCTTGAAAAACAGCGGTGTGCCGCCCACTGATTTGAAAGCCCGCACGGGCGAATTCACGCCACCGGGAATAAGGCGTTGCGACTGTTCGAATAAATCCTGATTGCGTGAACTCATGCTGACCCGTCCTGAATAAAAAGTTTTGAAAAATTCTGCCATATAAAAACTAACCCACCCTCACCCTGACCCTCCCCCTGAAGGGGAGGGAATACGACTCCTCCCCCTTCAAGGGGGAGAGCGTCAGCGAGGGGGCCCCTGGGAGGAGGATGGGGTAAATGTTGGATGTATTAACTCCAAC
>JAUSKS010000169.1 GCA_030646595.1 Gallionellaceae bacterium
CTTGGAGCTCCGCCAGTACTGTGGTGGCTACTGTCAGCAATGACACGAATTCGAGCGGCTTGGTGACCTCGGTTACTTCTGGTAGCAGCATAATTACAGCTACATCAAATGGTATTTCCGGTTCTACACAATTGACTGTAAGCGGCGCGGTGCTAACGTCTATCGAAGTTACTCCAACTAATCCAAATATTGCCTTTGGGCTCAAGACGCAATTCACCGCTACTGGAATATACTCAGACAATACGACACAAGACATCACGAAATCGGTTCTCTGGATTTCCTCCAATTCTGCGTTGAGTATCAGCAATGATATCTTTTCCCATGGATTAGCAGATTTGACAAGTGTGAACACAGTGGGCCGTACTACCATAACAGCTATACAGGGGAGTATTTCGGGTGCGACAGTATTAACTGTGACCAATGCGACCCTGGCATCCATTACGGTTACCCCGGCTAATTCTAATGTTGCCTTGGGATTGACGGTGCCTTTCACCGCCACTGGGATATATTCTGACAATACCACACAAAATCTTACGACCTTTGTACTCTGGAGTTCCTCTGATAGTGCTGTGGCGAAGATCAGTAATGCGCCTGGCTCTAACGGGTTAGCGACCCCGGTTGCTGCGAGTGCCAGCGCGGTCACGATCACAGCTAGATCCAAGACGGGGAATATTTCGGGTACTACCTCATTGACTGTGGGAAATCCTACTCTGACGTCCATCGCCATTACACCGGGTAACTCAAGTATAGCCTTTGGTTCAACCGCGCAATTTACTGCCATCGGGACTTATTCCGATAGCACGACGCAAAATATTACAAAATTGGTTACTTGGAGTTCCTCCAACCCCGTTGTAGCGACAGTTAATAATGCTGGAGATGCTCGTGGATTGGCGTTTCTGCTTACTCCTGGAAATATTACGATTACAGCGACACTAGCGGGGGTAACGGGCACGACGCCATTGATCGTGGCTAATTCTACCTTGGTGTCCATTGCAGTTACCCCGGCTAATCCAAGCACTACCCTTGGGTCAACAGTGCAATTTACCGCCATCGGGACCTATTCAGATAACTCGACACAAAACCTGACCAAGTTAGTTACCTGGAGCTCTGCCACGACCAGTATAGTGGTCGTCAGCAATGCAGCAGACTCTAATGGCTTAGCTCATGTAGTGGGTAATGCTAGTGGTAGTAGCGTGATAACGGCTATTTCGGGAAGCATTTTTGGGGCTACGACATTAACGGTACCCTGAACTACACAGCTCATCACTGGCAGTGATAAACGGTGATGCGCTGTGGGCAAGCCTGGCGATACATCTTGAGGTATCATGTTGCAGTTTTGTAACCAAGGTTTTGCCATGCGCATCAAGTTAATCCTGCTTTCTCTGCTATTGTCTTCATGCAGCGGCATATCCAAGCTGCCTTCGTTTACGCCGCACAAAATTGAAATCCGTCAGGGCAATAAAATCACGGCGGAGATGCGCGACAAGCTCAAGATGGGCATGTCGCGCGCGCAGGCGCGCGCAGTTTTGGGTACGCCGCTGATACAAGATGCGTTGCATGCCAACCGTTGGGACTATGTTTACAGGCTGGAGCAAGATGGCAAGCTGGTCGAGCAGCAACATACCATCTTGTATTTTACTGACGATAAATTAACCCTGGTTGATCCCGCCCTTGCCTTGGTTAACAGCAGTGACAGTGGGAGCAAGCATGAATAAAATAAAAATCGCCATTGCAGGCAGCGGTGGACGCATGGGCAAAACCTTGCTGGAAAGCGTGTTGCAATCGCCCGATTTGGTTTTGCATGCTGCGCTGGAACATGCTGCCAGTCAGCATCTGGGCAGGGATGCCGGAGAATTGGTAGGCAGCGCTTGTGGAGTGCACATTAGCAACGATGTGGCAGTTGCGTTGCAAGGTGCGGATGTGCTGATAGATTTTACACGCCCGGAAGGAACATTAGCGCACTTGGCTGTGTGCCAGAAACTTGGCGTCAATATGGTTATCGGCACCACTGGGTTCAGCGCGCAGCAAAAGGCGCAGTTGGGCGCAGCCGCGCAGCACATAGGCATCGTATTCGCGCCTAATATGAGTGTGGGGGTTAACCTGACTTTCAAACTATTGGAAATGGCCGCTCAGGTATTAAGCCAGGGCTACGATATTGAAATCATCGAAGCACATCATCGCCATAAAATAGATGCACCTTCCGGCACCGCCTTGGGCATGGGAGAGGTGATAGCCAAAACCCTGGGCCGCGACTTGGCCCAATGCGCCGTATATGGACGTGAAGGCGTAACTGGCGAGCGTGACCCTTCCACCATAGGCTTCGCCACTGTGCGCGGCGGCGATATTGTGGGTGATCACACGGTATTGTTTGCAGGTACAGGCGAGCGTATCGAGATTACGCACAAAGCCAGCAGCCGCGCTACTTTTGCCCTGGGTGCATTGCGTGCAGCACGCTTTCTGCAACAAAGCTCAGCAGGTATGTATGACATGCAGGACGTACTGGGGTTAAAATAACTCAGTTGGTGTGCTTGCGTTGTACCGTAGTGGTTTGATATTGTTTACTCGCTAACCCAATAAAAACCAGATAGCCCATGCGCAACTTGCTCGCTCTCTTTATTATCCCTTTCTGCTTGATAGGGGCGTCCGCACAAGCTCAAGTCCCCGCGCAGGACAAAGCTAAGGCATTCAGAGCTACACCCAAGGCAAGAAAAACATTTCGCGACTGTGCGGATTGTCCCCAGATGGTGGTCATCCGTTCGGGCAGTTTTGCCATGGGCTCGCCAGATTCTGAGGTAGGGCGGGGCAAAGATGAAGGCCCTGTGCATACGGTTGCAATTGCTACCTTTGCGCTGAGCGAGACTGAGATCACCCGAGGCCAATTTGCAAAATTTGTGAAACAAACAAAATACAGCACGGGTGACAAATGCTGGACATATGAAGGCGGAAAATTTGGAGAGCATGATGGAAACTGGAGCAAGCCCGGCTATGCACAAGACAATAAACATCCTGTTGCCTGTATAAACTGGGATGATGCCCAAGCCTATGTGAATTGGCTGTCACGCAAAACAGGCAAAAAATACCGGCTGCCGACAGAAGCAGAATGGGAATATGCCGCTCGCAGCAATACCAGCACTGCGCGTTACTGGGGAGATAATCCTGATGCAGCTTGCAGATATGGCAATGCTGCGGAT
>JAUSKS010000182.1 GCA_030646595.1 Gallionellaceae bacterium
CTGCCAGCGATTGAATCTGCGGGAAATTTTCCAGATTGACGGAGACGCATAAAGCATGGGTAACTTCGTTCTCGCGCATATTAGCCAAAACCTCATCCAGTTTTTCAGCGAGCTCCGAGAAGTTGATATGACAATGGGAATCAATGAACATGATGCACTGTCAAGCGGTAGTAAGACAGTAAAAGAGATTCAAATAATAATCTTGGATTCAGCGGATGAACTGCCTCGCGTTTGGCCACAGCAAGCTCTTTTTGAAAATGCAACAAATTAACGAGCTCAATATCTTTTGAAATATTAATAATAGAATCAGTTAATTCTAATGTATACCTAATCTTTCCTGTTAACTTTATGCTAAGCAAATCATAAGCCCATTGTTGTAGCCATAAGATGACTTTTGCAGGCTCGGTACGCTGCAATTGGTCAGCCAAGGTAAAGATATCCAATTTGGCAGGTTGGCTGATTTCCTTTAAAAAATCGAGGTATTCTGTTGCTGCTTTACTGTCTTCTGCCGCTTGCAGAGCTAATAGTGGAGCAAATCCTGCTTGCGCTAGTAGCGATGCGGGATTGCTGATACCCTGCCGCTGTAGCCAGGCACTACTAACTTCAAGCGGTGGTGCCGTCACAGAAAGTGTTAGACAGCGGCTCAAAATGGTCGCTAGCAATTGCTGTGGTTTATGGCAAACCAGGATTATCAGCATATTCCCGGCAGGTTCTTCCAGTGTTTTCAATAAGGCATTAGCGGCATTGGCATTCATTGCTTCTGCAGGATGAATCAATACGATGCGAGAACCACCTTGATGGGAAGACAAGTTGGAAAAATCTGATAAAGCGCGGATTTGATCCACAGAAATTTGCCGAGCTGGCTTTTTTGCCCCTTCCTTTTCCTCTTCTGGCGCTGACAAAATATCAGGCTGCAGCAAGCGAAAATCTGGATGGGTTTCTTGAATAAACCAGTGACAGGAGGAACAACTCTGACAGGCATACCCCTTTTCTCCTGGTTTTTCGCATAGCAAAGACTGGGCAAGATTCATTGCAAAATGGAATTTCCCGACGCCTTGCGGACCTTTCAGCAAAAGCGCGTGTGGCAGACGCGTACGCAATCCTACCCAATGTTGCCAAAGTTCACTCTGCCAAGGGTATAGCTTATTCATATAGATACAATAATTTTTTCTAGTTCAACTTTAACTTGATCTGGTGTTTGAGCAGCGTCAATCAAGGCAAAACGCTGAGGGTATTTTTTATAGCGTTCCAGATAGGCCTGCCGCACTCTATCAAAAAAAACGCTTTTTTCCTGTTCAAAACGATCCAGCGTTACATTATTTGATAGCCGTTGCCGGGCTACTGCCACCGGAATATCAAACAGCAGGGTCAAGTCTGGCTGCAAGTCTGCATGCACCCAATATTCCAATTGCTCCAGCTTAGCTAGCGCTACTCCCCTGCCTCCACCTTGATAAGCAAAGCTGGCGTCGCTAAAGCGGTCTGACACTACCCAGGCTCCCTGCTGCAGGGCGGGTCGAATAACTTGTTCTATATGTTGGAGACGGGCAGCAAACATCAGCAGGGCCTCCGTTTCAGCATGCATGGGCTGGCTAAGCAAGATGCTGCGCAGGTGTTCGCCCAAGGGTGTACCGCCAGGTTCACGCGTGACCAGCACATTTATGCCGCGCTGACGCAATGTCTCGGCAAACCACGCCAGATGAGTGCTTTTACCTGCACCATCAATGCCTTCAAAGGTAATAAATTTGGCTTTTTTCATTTTTGGTAGCGGTTAACTGCCCGATTATGCTGTGTCAGTGTTGCAGAAAATTCCGAGCTACCATCGCCACGAGATACGAAATATAGGGCGTCGCTGGACGCAGGATGTAAAGTAGCCTGCAAGGCAGCGAGTCCTGGCAATGCAATTGGGGTGGGCGGTAAACCGGCACGGGTATAGGTATTGTATGGTGTATCCATGTGCAGATCGCGCTTGTGCAAATTACCGTCGAATTTATCTCCCAGGCCATAAATTACAGTTGGATCCGTTTGCAACATCATACCCCTGCGTAGCCGGTTGATGAACACAGCCGCTATTAAACTGCGGTCAGCCGTTTTGCCTGTCTCCTTTTCTACGATGGAAGCCAGGATCAGTGCTTGATAAGGTGATTTAAGCGGCAGGCCTGCGCTACGCGTTTGCCAGCTTTGCTGCAAATGCTGCTGCATGGTTGCATAAGCTCGTTTAAGCAAGATCAAGTCACTGGTACCGTTGGAGAAGTAATAGGTGTCGGGGAAAAATAATCCCTCTGCTTGCTCCTCTCTTATGCCTATACGCTGTAAAATTTCCCTTTCTGTCAGCGCTATGCTGTCATGGCGGACAGCCAGATGGGTATTCAAGGCCGTGCGGAACTGGTTGAAAGTCCAGCCTTCTATGATGCTGATCTCATTTTGCGTCACTTGGCCTTGGGTGACTATGTTCATTAGTTCCAGCAACGTAACTGCTGTTTCTAATTGATAGTTGCCAGCCTTGATTTGTGTGGATAGGCCCGACAGACGTGTTAGCCAGACAAAAGTCCAGTCTTCAGAAAGCACGCCGGCTTGTTGCATTTGCCGCGCAACACTTTTCAGGCTACTTCCTGGGATAAGAGAAAATTGCAGAGGGATAGCAGATAAAGGTAACGGACGAGTAATATAATAGGCTCCGATACTTGCCAGCAGTATCGTCAAAAATACCATCCAACGTAGCCAATGTTTAATCAAGCGCATGCTTCGACCAATTCGATGCGACGATCAATAACGATCACTTTCTATTTCCATCCTGCTCTTCCCATGCAGGAAAAAAGTGATGGAAATGAATAGTGTCATGAATACATCAGGTTCAGACCTTGCTAAATACTAAAGTGCCATTAGTGCCGCCAAAGCCGAAGGAGTTGGACATGGCCACATTAATTTTCATATTGCGCGCAGTGTTAGGCACGTAATCCATATCGCAGCCTTCATCCTGCTCGAAAATATTGATAGTGGGTGGTGCAATTTGCTGCGCGATCGCCAGCGCGGAAAATACGGCCTCTACTCCGCCAGCCGCACCCAACAAATGCCCGGTCATGGATTTGGTGGAACTGACTTTGACCTGCTTGGCATGCTCACCCAAGCAGCGTTTCATAGCCATCGTTTCAGCCAGATCGCCCAAGGGGGTAGATGTGCCATGGGCATTAATATAATCAACTTGATCAGGGTTAAGTCCAGCGTTGCGTAAGGCATTAGTCATACAACGCGCCGCCCCTTCACCATCTTCGCGCGGGGCGGTCATATGATAGGCATCTGCACTCATGCCATAACCTACCACTTCAGCATAGATATTGGCACCACGCGCTTTAGCATGCTCATATTCTTCCAGTACCAGCACACCCGCCCCCTCACCCATTACAAAACCATCGCGTCCTTTATCCCACGGACGGCTGGCGGTGGCGGGATCATCATTGCGTGTACTCAACGCGCGTGCGGAAGAAAACCCGCCGACTGATAAGGGGCATACTGCCGCTTCAGATCCACCTGCCACCATTATATCGGCATCGCCATACTCTATTATCCGTGCCGATTCGCCTATGCAGTGTGTGGCTGTGGTGCAAGCTGAAACCATGGCCAGGTTGGGCCCTTTAAAGCCGTACATGATGGACAGGTTGCCGGAAATCATGTTGATGATGGTGCCGGGAATAAAGAAGGGGGAAATTTTGCGCGGACCTGCAGCTAGATAGTCGTCATGTGTATCTTCTATCATGGATAAACCGCCAATGCCAGAACCGATATTGACACCGATACGCTCAGCATTTTGTTCGGTA
>JAUSKS010000184.1 GCA_030646595.1 Gallionellaceae bacterium
CATCCAGCAAATCATTCAATGACTTTTCCATGGCTAAGCCAAGATACAATCCTATTCTTGGCTGGCGCAGATCAAAGTCCACCAGCATCGCTGTCTTGTTGGTTTTCTGGGCTATGCTCATGGCCAGATTGATGGCAATTACCGTTTTTCCAACCTTGGGGGTAGGTGAAGTAATGGCCAGCGTGCGCCAGCCTTTCTCTTCCATTTTTTGCAAAATTTGCGTGCGCAAAACATCAAAAATCACGCTTGTTGGGTCATTTTTATTAAATGCAAATATGCGGTTTTTTTCCAGATGATCTACCTGTAATTTACTCACCCGCGTTTGCTTATAACTGACCCCTTCCAGCGTATCAGAAGGCTGCTGAATGCCCGATACAAAAGTTACATCTGGGCTGGCTGGCTGCTGCACAAATGAACCCACTTCTTTTGGCTGTTGATTTTTGGCCTTTTCAATGGCCTGTTTAATGCGTTCCATTTTTACCTCTTAGGGCAACAGTATTTTCATATTGAGCTGTTAAAATAATGATGCTTATGGCTAAGCTAGTCCAGAAAAAATTTTAACTAGCAGGACATTCAAAGGCATATACAAGAAATGGAGTGCCAAAGCAATTATGAGTACAGCGCAGACAGTTATAATAACTGCCTGCCTAAGTAACTGCTTTCTGCGCGCCCACTCCTCATGGATAAATAGATAAGGAATAACAGCCAACGGGCGGTAACCCATCACATGCGCCAGTGCATCCGCTCCGCGAATTTGGCGATCAAACGAAGCTATAACCAGAATAGCTCCAATCAAGGAGGCAACGGCCAGAAAAAATCCCATAGCAACAATTTTCACGCGATTGGGTTTGAAAGCTTTTTCCGGCAATACAGGAGGCTCCAGCAAGGTAAAGCGTTCCGACTTGTTTTCACTTTCCAGGTTTTCAGCAATTTGCGCGCTGACCTTTTTACTACGGATTTCTTCATATTTTTTTTGTGCGCTGTCCCGATCCCGGATAAGTATGTCCAAGCCCTGCTCCACTTTTGGGGTCAGCATCATCGCTCGCTCATTTTGAGCAATTTTTCCTTGCAGCATTTTTTTCTGTGCAATCAGGGAATCCAGTCTGGTTTTTGCAGAAGCGATTTTGGACTGTATCTTGTATATAGCCAAGGTGGGGGCATTTTCTGGAGCGTCATCCGATACCGGTATTTCAGATGCCTTTTCCAGTGCTTCTATCTTACGCTTGAGCACTTTCATGTCGGGGTATGATTCATTATAAGTGGCCAAAAGCTTGGCGTATTCAGCCTTGAGCGCGGGTAATGTTTCGGGCAAGCTGTCACCCGTGCCATATTTCGCAGCGTCAAGCTCAACCTCCAGAGATCGGAGGTCTTCTGTGGTGCTCTTGATATCCCGCTCTATCTCACGTATATCGCTCTCAGCACGTGCCAACAAGGTCATGCGTAGAGTTAGCTGCTCCGGCAAGTTGTTACTATTTTGTTGCTTATAGGTCTCAATCAACTTCTCCAAGCGATCGACTTCTAGTTTTAATTTCTCCGACTCTTGAGTGAGGAAAACGGTAGTCTCTGTTGCCCCTTCTGTTCGCAATTTGACATTCCAATCCAGAAACAGTGTGATGAGATCATTAGTAACTTGATACGCTATATCGGGAGATTTGTCCTGAAATGACAACATGAAGGCTATGGTCGCTTTTCCGCGCTGATTGCTATACATTTCGTCAGAGCTAATCAGGTCTATGCCCACCTGATTGCGCATCGCCTCAATCAATTCAGAGCTGGTCAGGGAACGCGACTTCTCCTTGAAGAGTTCATATTTATTAGCAATTCGCAACAAGCTTTCACGAGTCATTACCCGCTGTTTAATGATACTGATCCGCTCATCAATTTGGGTTTTGATTGCAGAAGGAACAATATTGTCCGGAACCTGCTGCGACTCCACCATGATGGTTCCGGTAGCACGGTAAGTCGCTGGGAGAGCGATAGCGACGATCACTGCAATCAGTATCACCGCAACAAAAATGCCGATCAGATAGGGCATGCGGCGGCGCAAGATGGAGAGGTAATCCAGGAAAGTTAATTCGTATTCGGTAGCCATAAATATTTTTTTAAAAAAGCCTCTAAATTTAGAAATCAGTATGGGTATATACCAGAGCGATGCCCAGTATATCTGAGGTAGCCGTACCGAACCCCACCCTCTCGCTGATCTTGTGCAGATAGTAAGTTCGCATTCCCCAGCGGGAATTGAGCTCGTGTTGCAGCCAAGCGCCTGCGGTACGGTTGACAATGTTGGTGAGGAAGTGATTCTTGCGCCACTCCAGGTCAATGCCGGTGTTGCTGCGCTCGCTCAAGGCATAGCTCCAGCTTCCTTTCACCTGATCAACAGTGACAAACCCACCCACACCGCTGGGTGATACCTGGCGATCTGCATTCAAAGCCAGCCCCGCTCGTTGGCCTTTATATCTTACTTCCGCCGCAGCTTGCTTGGACATACCTGCGCCACTGGTCTTGGATTTGCCCGCCTGTAATGAGCCTTCCAGATAGTCCTCGACTTTCCAGCCCCATCCTAACAGCGCATTGGTAAAACGGCTTAGGGTGTTGTTCCCTGCTGACTCTGTATCAGCGTATGACATTTTTAAAAATGGTCTACTGCGTTCGCTCCAGGCATAATTAAATATCATGCTGCCAGACCGCGTGACATAATCAACCAGCGATCCGCCTTTATAAGAAACCTTATTGTATGCACCATTCAGAGCAAAGGTGCTGCGTGCACTCAGTGACTCACTCCAATTGCCAGATATTGTGCGGGTAGCGCGCGTGTTGTCTGCGGAATTTGGCCCAGTATTGTCGACCTCAGAAATTCGCGTCTGGACTTCATCATATCTTGCGGACAGGCCAAATTCGCCCCTTTCTTTTTGCCGTCGCCAATCCATAAATACGCTGGGGTTGTCACGATCTTGGCTCAATATTTTGTTTGATGAGCGCGCCACCTGAAGAGCTAGACCTGCATGCAGTTCGTTGGCATCGCCCGTTCTTTTAAGCTGGTAGCTGGGTTCAACTGTGGATCGCCATATTCCGCCCCGATAGGCGGGATCCATGGCAGGGTTGGTATCGTACTCGGTGGCAACCCGAACTGCCCCCCCTTGTTGCCAAGAGCCCGCCCAAACTTGGCCTGATAAAAGCATCTGGGCGGCCAGCATGACGGGCAATGCTGCAACACGAATGTTCAACTCATTTCTCCAGTTCCCAATAAGCAGACATACCACCACTACTCACGGCACCACAATGGTATCGCCCACTTTGAGCTGGATATTAGTCGACATATCTTTGCCGGAAATGATGTCCTTATAGCGCACAGGGAAAATTTCCTGGCCATCTAATTTCGTACGGATAACCTTGATACCGCTTTCATCCGCAAATTTGTCGAACCCTCCTGCCATGCTTATCGCCTGCAGCACGGTAAGAGGGCCGCTAATGAGCAATGGCCCAGGCTTGTTGACTTTGCCCATGACGTAAGCACGATTCCCATCAATCCCGACAATCACGACCGTAACGACAGGTTCCGGGATGTATTCCTTCAATTTCACGGTAATACGCCGCTCAACTTCTGGAGTGCTGAGACCCGCCACCTCAATTCGTCCTACCAAGGGGAGCGTGATACAACCGTCAGCCAGAACAACCACCTGCTTCTGCAAAGCATCTTGACGCCAAACTGAAATCATCACTGTATCTCCTTGATGCAGCTGATAGCTACCCGCATTGTCTGGTACCGTAGCTGACGCTGATTGTAGGCCCGCCAGTAACAAAAAAATCACAATAAACATCCTATTCATTTTTGAATATTCCTTCATCAATCATTAAACGAATAACAACCTATCGTTATCGTGGTTATTTGAACTAACGCGTCAAGGCCAGCCGACCGACCAACCAGTGCCTATCCTCACTCCGTACTGCCTGTAACAAAGCCGTCAGGAATGTCTGCTGAATGAGGTAGGCATCTTGCTCGTCCTTGGATATAGTCGAAACTCGGAATAGCAGGCCATCTGGTACTTTTCCGGTTAATCCATAGCTAAGTGTGGCCGCCTTTTGCTCGAACCAGCCGCGAGTGAGCGAGTCACCCATCCTGATCCAATAAGTTATCGGTTCATTGCGTACACCTTGCTTTGCAACCAGTTGCATGACTGGTATCCGCCCGATAGTCGTATCAACAAAGGTTTTGGTCAACTCGCCAATACTGAAACCACTTGTCCGATAGCAGATCTCTGGCCGGTGAACTTGCAAATCTTTTTTCTGATCCCTGCCATAGGCAATAGAAAGCATGACACGCTCACCCTGATTGTTGATATAGGTGCGGGAAAGCGTTTGGTTATAAATCTTGTTGATAGTGCCTTTCTCATCCGGATTAACCAGGAGAGACGCAACGGTCATATCTGTCTTCCAGTTGCCAAATTCAACCGGAATCAGGGTTTCCAGATTGATCTGCTGGTGCGGATCAGCAATGTCGGCGGATGGCGTCATAACCATCGTTAACACGCTCGAAGATACCATCAGCAAGCCCAGGATGAGGCTGACTATAAGTGGTTTTTTCATATCGCTGGCCGCGCTGTATTAGCTGAATGCGCTTTCACAACAAGCCGTAGTAGTTTGTCAACCCCCAGAATCAATATCAAGGCGCTCATGAATAAGACCATGCCAGCAAACCCATGCAAAAATCCTTGCCCGGCTGTTTCACCAAAATAGTAAGTAATCAGTGTAAGGGCGATGACTCGTATTACGTTGGCAGAAAATGAGATCGGTATAATCAGAATGGCTAATGCCACATTCCTAAAAATCGAGGCATGTCGGACAACATTCAAATAAAACAACCCTAGTGCTTCCAGTGTCAACAGTGTTTGCAATCCGGCACAGGCATCTGCAACCAGGAGCTGATAATGTCTGATCTGCAAAATAACACCATTTCTTGCAATTGGATAACCTGCCCAATATAAAATTTGCTCCGTTACATAAGAAACTGCCATTTTCATTGGCATGGTAAGCATGATGATCAATGTGCCGGGCAAGGGAATCATGAACAGCATAAAGAACAGTGGAAACCACATAATCTTCAGCGCGCTGCTGCCGCGTTTAATTAACAGGATTGCAGCCAGTATCCAGATAACAGAGCTTACTTCAAATACCTGAACCTGCAGAGCTCGACCAATAATATATAGCATTAACCCTATAACCAAAACTGCCCACCCCGCAACAGAAGAAGGTTTATCTACACTTTTTTCCATCATGAGCGGCCATTGTCTATACATAAGCCATATTGCAAGAGCAAAAATAATTGGCCCATGCGCTTGCTCTTCGGTGGACCACAAGCCATTAAAAAGATCGTAAAAAGTGGGTATATATAAGGCCAGCATGCCTACCAGAATAGGCCACCATTCCGGCATGGCAGCTTTCAAGCCGGGTAGTCGACTTGAAATAGGGGCGGCGGCTGAGTTATTAATACCCATGTCTGAAAAAACAGTCCCCGGAAAAATATCTTTTCACTTAGGTTCTGCCAATTTGGTGTCCGTTGCGGGAGTGGAGACCGTGGCAACGGGCGCTGAGGCAGCGAGATATTCGATCTTTGCCAATGAGCGCAGGTGTGCGATTTCCACATCCGCCGCCTCTTTGATCTTTTGGTTGGTTAAGAACTGCTCAATCTGCGGCGCAGCATTCGTAGCCAAGACAGGATTGTCTCTGATAGCAGCGAGTACATTTAATACTCTGCTATCTCCCTCACCAACGATGAAGAGTTGCCCCTTCGGTAGCGCCAGCAGTTGTGCTACCGCCTGTTGCGGCAGATCCGCTGTGCTGCGAGTCATCTGACGGCGCACATATTGCACACCGTGTTTATCCATCCATGCTGCGACCTCATCCAACGACTTGGCAGAATCCAGAAATAACTTTAACCCATCATCAAAATTCTTATTGGCAATAGCCAATTGCTTCAAGTCAAATTCTTTGCGCTCAGCAAAGAATGTCGGGTGCTTTTGATAGTAGTCGTCAATTTCAGCCTTGGAAGGTTTGGCAACTTTGGATGCTACGTTTTGCAAATATGCCTGCGCGATAATTTGCGCCTTGGCACGTTCGATGGCCTGCATGGTATCGGGAGTACGGTCAATCTTGTTGCGCATTGCCTCGGTGAGGATCAACTGACGATCTATCATTGATTCCAATAATTGCCTGGTTGCGACTTCTTGCTGTCCAGACTGAACACCCGCACGTTTAAGTTCATCATTGATCTGGAGCATGGTAATCTCCTCACCATTCACCCTTACCAAAGATTGTCCAGCCTTCTTATCCTTGCTGCCACAAGCAGAGAGGCCAGTAGTAATAACCAGCACAAGAACACCGCACAACATACGCCTGCATGACACAGAATTTTTCTGCTCCATGAACGGCAATTCATCAATATCAATCAAGATTTTTCTCCCTTTAACAATATAACCCTTTAATAATACAACTTGGTTTAGTAAGCATTATCCCGGCGCAGCACTACCCACACTGTGCGCATGATAATCCACAAATCCAGCCATATTGACCAGTTTTGCAGGTAGTGCAGATCAGCCTCAATGCGCTGCTGCATTTTTTCCAAATCCTGAGTCTCGCCACGCAACCGATTTACTTGAGCCCAACCGGTAATCCCCGGTTTAACCTTATGACGCAGCATGTATCCCCGGATAAGTTTGCGATAGAGTTCGTTGTGGGCCACAGCATGTGGGCGCGGGCCGACTATGCTCATCCGTCCCTGCAATACGTTAATGAATTGTGGCAATTCGTCCAGTGATGTACGGCGGAGAAAAGCGCCCAGCCTGGTCAGCCGCTGGTCATTTTTCTGCGCCTGCACGATGTTTGAACCATCTTCACACACTCCCATGGAACGGAACTTGTAGACGATGATTTCCTCGCCATTCAGACCATAGCGACGCTGCTTAAAGACAGCGGGGCCTGGTGAGGTCAATTTGACCGCCAATGCAATGCATAGCAGGAGTGGTAGCAACAGAACAAGAATCAGAAAGGCGAGTACAAAATCACTAATATTTTTGACCACGCTATCGACGCCATAAAATGGCGTTTCGCATATTGCAACTACCGGAATACCGCCAACATTATCGAAGCGGGCCTGCATCAAATCAAAGATATAGACATCCGGCAGAAAGTAAATGGAAGCAGTGGTGTCATGCAGATCATCCAAAAGTTTGCGGATGCGTGGCTGGGCAGCCATGGGCAGGCTAATGAAGATCATCTGGATGTTGTGTTCTCGAACATAAACGGCGACATCTGATACCTCACCCAACAACGGTATGTTGCCAGTATGGCTGCGAGATTGATCCCGATCATCAAAGTAGCCGTTTACCTCCATTAGTAGATAGGGATATTCCAATATGCGTTCGGCAAGCTTTAGGCCTGTATCATTAGCTCCGACAATGACCACAGAGCGCGCCTCACCACCCTTACGCAAACTGCTTGCAATCTTGCGCACTGCGAGATGGCTCGCAATAAGCGCAAGCGGGGTAACAATGAACCAGGTCAGAATAACCTGCTCAGAATACTGATAGGCGAGTTTGGTGGCATGGCCTATAAAGAGCAGGATAGCGACAATAATGCCCCAGCCAACTAACGTATCACGGATGTAAGCTAACAGCTTACCGTTGCGCCATGTGCGGTATATATTGGTCTGCTCAAAAATATAGGACGAGATGAAAAAAGTAATAATCATCAGCACCATGTAATAACCAGTGAAGGTTTCATCGTACATACTGGTGAGCAGAATCAGCAAACCCCAGACCATAAATGGATCTAGCAATCGCTTGAAAAAAGCTACGACAGGAATGTCATTAACGGTCATGGTTTTTTAAAAACTATTGGTTTAATAATCAGGTGCAGTGGATTTAATCACAAATCAGTTTAACAGTAATTTCATTTCCAAT
>JAUSKS010000187.1 GCA_030646595.1 Gallionellaceae bacterium
GATGCTGCGCGAGCACGATATGAATTCCGTTTGGTCCGTATTAAACGCGAACAAGAGCAGCAAGCAGCTAAATTGGCGCAGTGGGAACAGGCGGGGCCCCCACCTTTTTGTCGATAGCCCCGCTTTGTCATTAAACCCCCGATATGGTTTAATCTCGACCATGAAATTCCCTGTCAAATCGATTGCGCTGGTGGGCAAATACAGGGCAGCGGAAATTACCGAGCCGCTTTTGCGGCTGGCTGCTTTTCTGGCAGAGAAAGGCGTTACTGTGGTGCTGGATACGCGCACGGCCGAGCTTATCCGCCACCATCCCTATTCAGAAATTTCCTTGGACCAATTGGGCGATAAAGTAGATCTGGCCATCGTGCTGGGTGGTGACGGCACCATGCTGAATATCGTGCGCACCCTGGCCCCTTATGGGGTGCCGCTGGTGGGTGTGAATCAAGGACGGCTGGGTTTTCTGACCGATATTTCGCTGGACACCATGCAGCAGACCATAGCCGATATGCTGGATGGTAAATTTATTACCGAGCAGCGCATGTTGTTATCTGGGAAAATTCTGCGCGCTGGCGCAGAAGTATTCACATCATTGGCGTTTAATGAAATTGTGCTGCATCGCGGCAATATCAGCAGCATGATCGAATTTGAAGTGCGCATAGATGGCGAATATCTCTACAACCAGCGGGCCGATGGATTGATAGTCGCCACGCCTACCGGCTCCACCGCATATGCCATGTCCGCCGGGGGGGCGATTATCCATCCTTCACTCGATCTCATCGCGCTGGTGCCAGTGTGCCCGCACACCTTGAGCAATCGCCCTATTATAGTGAAGAGCGAATCGTTGCTGGAAATTCTGCCGCATCGCAGCAGTGATATACGTGTGCGTTTTGATAGCCATGCTTATTTTGATTTGCAGGTAAATGATCAGGTAGTCGTGACCCGTTATTTCCAGCCCGCTTGCTTGCTGCACCCAGTTGGACACAGCTACTACAACACGCTACGCGAAAAACTGCTGTGGAATAAGACGCTGTAATGCTCAAGTTTCTCAGCATCCGTGATTTTATTATTGTAGATTCTCTCGAGCTCGGTTTTGCTGCGGGCTTTACTGCCCTGACCGGAGAAACGGGCGCGGGGAAATCCATACTGATAGATGCCCTATCACTGGCCCTGGGTGAGCGCGGCGATGCAGGCATGGTGCGCACTGGCTGCGAACGCGCCGAGATCAGTGCGGACTTCGACACTTCAAAATTACCGGTTTTGCAAGACTGGCTGCGAGAACAAGAGCTGGAAGGCGATGCCGATATATGCTTGCTGCGCCGCGTACTGGATAGTACGGGGCGGTCCCGCGGTTTCATCAATGGAAGTAGCGCCACACTGCAACAAATGCGCGAAGCGGGAGAATATCTGCTCGACATCCATGGTCAACATGCGCATCAATCCTTGTTGCGACCAGATGCGCAACGTAACGTGCTGGATGGATATGCCGGATTAAGCGATGCAGCAGCAACACTGGCAGAATTATTTCGTGCTTGGCAAACATTGCTGCGCCGTCGCACCTTGCTGGAGCAAAACGCCGAAGCGGTGGCAGCTGAACGTGAACTGTTGCTGTTCCAGCGGCGTGAACTGGAAGCATTGAATTTCGATAGCCAGGCATGGGTGGAATTACAGGCCGATCACGCGCGCCTGTCGCATGCTGCGGCACTGCTGGAAACCGCGCAGTTTGGCGTGGAAATACTGAGCGAGGCCGACACTGCTTGCTTACCACAGTTGCATGCACTGATCACCCGCCTGCACGCAGGACTGCAATTTGATCCTGCCTTGCAAGACACACTCACCATGCTGCAAAGTGCACAGAATGAAATACAGGAAGCGGTCTATGCACTCCGTCATTACCAGCAGAAACTGGATGCCGACCCACAAATATTGCGCGAGCAGGAGCAACACATCGCTGCGATAGTGGAAGCGGCGCGCAAATATCGTGTGCCACCAGAGCAATTGCCAGCAGTCTTGCAGCGCATCACCGCGCGGCTGGATGAATTGGGTAGCGATGCTGATCTGGCTGCGTTGACGCAGCAGGAAACCGCCGCGCATGAAAAATATCTGGCTGCCGCAAAAAAAATGAGTGCAGCGCGCAAAAAGGCGGCGACAAAATTGTCGCGCGAAATTACCGATGCCATGCAGACCTTGGCCATGCCAGGCGGCAGTTTTGCCATTGCGCTAACACCGCTGGCAGAAGGAAGTGTGCATGGGCTGGAGGCATTCGAGTTTCAAGTGGCGGCCAACCCCGGTACGCCGTTACGTGATTTAGCCAAGGTGGCTTCCGGTGGCGAACTGTCGCGCATCAGTTTGGCCATACAAGTGGCCACCAGTCAGGCCGCCACTGTGCCGACGCTGATCTTCGACGAAGTGGATAGCGGCATAGGCGGCCGGGTGGCGGAAATTGTTGGCACCCTGCTCAAGCGTCTGGGCCAGCATCATCAAGTCATGTGTGTTACCCATCTGCCGCAAGTGGCGGCGATGGCAGATACGCAATGGCAGGTCAGCAAAACCACCCGCGATGGCATGACTTGCAGCACGATTGCCGTGCTTAAGCAGACGGAGCGCGTGGAGGAAATAGCGCGCATGCTAGGCGGCGTCAACATCACTGCGACCACGCGCAAGCATGCAGCGGAAATGCTGGGTTTGTCGGTTTAATTCCAATTTGCATTAAAACAGCAGCAACCTCCTCTCTCGGGTTAATCCGTTGATGTAATATCTTTGTAATAATTTTATCTTGCGCAGAATTAAATTCTGTGGTGCAATTCCATAAAGTGAGTCGGCAGTCTTGCAGGACATGTCGCCGCATAAATCAAAACAGGGGAGAGCAACATCATGGCACACCAACACACCAAGCCCACGCGTGGGTCTAGCGGTTTGATCGCGCTCATCTTTGCATTACTTGTCTTTCCCACTGTCAGTTCTGCGGCCGAGCGCCTTGAAACTCCGGTCAATTTCAACGTCAGTCCAACTGGCGCGGCCAATTTCAGTATCCCGATCGAAGTCCCACCTGGCACCGCAGGCATGGTTCCCTCCCTTTCACTCAGCTATTCCAGCCAGCGGGGTAACGGCATGCTCGGCATGGGTTGGTCCTTGGGCGGACTGTCTGCAATCTATCGTTGCGGGCGTACCCTGATACAAGACGGTGTTAAAGACACCGTCAACTATGATGCCAACGACAAATACTGTCTGGATGGACAACGCTTGGTCCCGGTAAGCGCCACTGCGTCTCCCCCTACCGGCTGCACATCCAGTACCGAATACCGCACCGAGCGTGAAAGCTTCACCCGCGTCGTTTCCTGCGGTACAGCGGGTAGCGGACCGGCTTACTTTGTCGCTTCGACCAAGGCCGGGCAGATCATCGAATTCGGCAACACCACCGACTCGCGCATCGAAGCGCAAGGCAAAACCGATGTGCGCGCTTGGGCGGTGAATAAAATTTCCGACACGGTCAACAACTACATGACCATCAGTTATATCGAAGACAACACCAACGGCGATTATCGCCCCAACAGAATTGACTACACTGGTAATACAGGCACTGGACTACTCCCCTACAACTCAGTGCGTTTTGTCTACCCTACTCAGGACCGGTCAGACCTTATCCCGCTCTATCAGGCGGGCACGCTAATCAAAACCATGAAACTGCTGTCCAATGTGCAGACCTATGCCAAGGTCAAGGTAAACAACATTGATACTGATGTTTTGGTGAAGGACTATCAGCTGAGTTATGACACCAGCACGGCTACTCAACGTCCCCGCCTTGCCAGTATTAAAGAGTGTGACGGAGCGACTGCCACCCCTGGTGCGACCTGTTTGTCGGCTACCTCTATAGACTGGATAAATAACACGACGGGAAGTTACAACGTAGGAAGCACCTCTTCCTGGACAGATTCCCGCTTTGATTTTGGATTCTGGCAGTCTGCCGGAGATATCAATGGAGATGGCAAAATGGACATGGTTCATTTTGCTGGCGACGTGGGCGGACTCATTACCTGGCTGGCCAATACCGATGGAAGTTATAGCGTACAGGGCTACACTTCAAATATAGATACCTGTTTGGTGAGCTGCGGCATGTGGCAAACCGGAGATGTCAATGGCGACGGCAAAAGCGACCTGATTCATATCACCACCAATCCGGGACGAGTTGTGACCTGGCTTTCAAATGGAGACAGTACTTACAATGTAGTCAGTTACACCTCAACCCTGGACACCTGTTCAACTACAACAAGTTGTAACGCGTGGTCAGCTAAATATCAAACCCCTGCAGACAACTGTGTATCGAACTGCTCCTCCCCATGCATAGTCAGCTTAACCGATTGCCAATCCTGGCGAGCGGGCGATTTTGATGGCGATGGCAGGATGGATTTAATACATGTAACCGGTGACACGGGCCAAGTCATAACCTGGCTGGGCAATGGAGATGGCAATTATAACGTGGTCGAGTTCACTACTAGCGCCGATACGATAACTACCCTGGGTATTTGGCAAGCAGGAGATGCCAACAGTGACGGCAAATCCGATTTGATCCATGTAACAGGCACCACTCCCGGACAAGCCATCACCTGGCTTGCCAAAGGAGATGGCAGCTATAACGTCATTCCATACACTGCATCCATAGACACCTGCCTGCAAACAGTCTGCGGCTCCTGGCAAAGTGGGGATGTCAACGGCGATGGCAAGATTGACTTGATACACGTCACGAGTAATGCGGGGAACATCGTTACCTGGCTGGCCAAAGGGGACGGCAGTTATAACGCGATTAGCTATACTTCAAACATAGATACTTGTATGACAGTCTGCGGTATGTGGCAAACCGGGGATGTCAATGGCGACGGCAAAACTGATTTGATACACATCACGACTAATTCCGGAAACATTGTTACCTGGCTGTCCAAGGGAGACGGCAGTTACAATGTTCTTAGTTACACCTCGTCCGCAGATACCTGCTTGGTGGGCTGCGGGACATGGCTAGCAGCCGGGGATGTCAATGGCGATGGCAAGATTGACCTGACTCACCTGGCAATTAATATAGCGACCGTCATTACCTGGTCGGCATTACCATCAACTACTCCCCCCGACCTTATTGCTTCCGGCGCCACTGGTCTCCACGCTACAACTGGTCTCCGCACTACAACCTCGCTGGCCTACAAACCCCTTACCGATAACAGTGTCTATACCAAAGAAAATACAGCGACATATCCCTACATGGACATCC
Organism: Gallionellaceae bacterium; assembly: GCA_030646595.1. GTDB lineage: Bacteria > Pseudomonadota > Gammaproteobacteria > Burkholderiales > Gallionellaceae > Nitrotoga. The sequence continues at coordinate 5,255 of JAUSKS010000187.1, forward strand.
AGGCCCCGCTGTATGTAGTTTCGTCTACCACCGTACCCGATGGCATCGGCAGCACACGTAGTACTAACTACAATTATACAGGTGCCAAAATTCACCTGACTGGCGGCGGCAGCATGGGTTTCCACCAGTATGATACAACCGACTTGGCGACTAACCCCAACGTCAAAACCTCGACCATCTTCCGCCAAGACTACCCCTACCAAGGGCTACCCATCTCAGTCACCCAAGCCCAGTCCAGTGGCAGTCTGTTGAAGAACATCACCAACACCTGGAGCTTCACCACCTACACCGACACCGTTTTGCCGATTGAAACAGCCACCGGCAGCAAGCACCACTTCCCGGCAGTTACGGCTGCCACAGAGGAGACTTACGGATTAAGCGGTGAATTAACCACGCGAGTGAACACCACCACTGAATATGGCGACACCTACGGTAGCACTACCAACAACTACGGCAATACTACCAAGATAACCACCAGCACCAACGATGGTTACAGCAAAGTCATTACCAACACCTACAGCAACGATCCGGTCAAATGGTTTCTTGGAAGACTGACGCGCTCCACAGTGACCAGCACGGCACCTTAACCTTTAAGCCTGACGACTATCCAGATTGTTCTAGGGGGAATAATTAAAATGCAAAACACTAACAAACTTATTACAACGCAGACTACTGCAAACAAGATTTCCATCGCCACCCACACCCTGCGCGCCGGATTAGGTCTCTTGCTCCTGGGGGCTGCTTGTATTCCTGCCTGGGCTGCCACCAGCACCCTCAATCCCACAGCCGATGCCTACGTGCGGGGAGGCTCCTACGCCAGCACCAACTATGGCACAGCAGCGACCTTGACTATGCAAACCAGTAGCACCGCGGCCAATAACTTCGACAGCTACCTGAAATTTGACACCACCAGCGTTCCCAACATCACCAATGCCAAATTGCGTCTGTATGCTGCGCTTAACACCACAGGCAGCGTGGCCAGCACCGCTTGTGCCGTGGCTGATACTACCTGGGGTGAAACCGCCCTCACTTGGAATAACAAACCTGCGCGCGGTACAGCCTTGGGCACCATCACAGTGGCTTCGACTACCTATGCCTGGTATGAAATTGATGTGACCACCTATGTACAAAGCGAATTCGCTGCCGGGCGCAAAGTAGTGAGCTTTGCCTACCACGATGGTGCCAACAGCACCCCTCTCATTAATGCCTATTCCAAAGAAACCGCCAACAAACCACAACTGCTCATTACTTACAATGTTGCCCCGACAGTTAGCCTGACTGCTCCTGCCAATAACACCGTAGTAACAGCACCGGCAACCATCACACTGGCGGCGACCGCCACAGACGATGGCACCATCAGTAAGGTGGAATTCTACAATGGCACGACCCTGCTGAATACGGACACGACTGCGGCCTATGGCTACATCTGGAGT
>JAUSKS010000191.1 GCA_030646595.1 Gallionellaceae bacterium
GATGCTGATCGCTACCGGCATGAGCGGCGCGGCAGCCATTACCGATATGCACAGCGCAGCGTTTGCATCATTACAAGCAGCTATTAGCGAAGTTGCCACCCTGCTGGCGCAAGCCATCGTGCGCGATGGCGAAGGTGCGACTAAATTTATCACTGTTAAAATCGAAGGCGGCAAAAACGAAACCGAATGCAAAAAAATCGGCTACGCTATTGCCCATTCTCCGCTGGTAAAAACTGCCTTCTTCGCTTCCGACCCTAACCTCGGACGTATCCTCGCTGCGATTGGCTATGCGGGAGTAGATGATCTTGATGTTGAAAAAATCAAGCTATACCTCGATGACGTACTGGTCGCGGAACACGGCGGCCGTGCTGCCAGCTATCGCGAAGAGGAGGGGCAGCGCGTCATGCAGCAGAGTGATATTACGATACGAGTAGTCTTGAATCGCGGTGCGGCAGCGGCCACTTTGTGGACTTGTGATTTTTCTTATGATTATGTGAAGATTAATGCCAGTTATCGGAGTTGAGGGCAGTCATTTACCGGAAAATGCACTCGCGATATACTTAGCTCATGTGATTTGGAGTAAAGAGCATGTCCACACAATTTGAAATAATTGAAGCCGAGGCATTAAAGTTGTTGCCGACTGATCGGGCATTACTGGCTGAGCATCTTATTGCCAGTCTGGACGAAGATAATGAAATTCAGGCCGCTTGGGCCGATGAAATTAAAAGACGTATTGCTGAAGTTGAAAGTGGAGCGGCTGTCGGCATACCCTTCAGTGAAGCAATTGCACAAGCTCGCGCAACCTTGAAGTGAATATAGTTGTTCACCCGGCGGCTATTGTTGATCTGAACAATGCGGCAAATTTTTATGCTGAGCGGGCAAATAAACAACTCGGTCTGGCGCTTATTGTAGAATTCGAAAAAGCAGTCTTGTTCTTGTCCAACAATCCAGAGCTAGGAACGAAGTGGGTTTCGGGTACACACCGCTTCATTATGCATCGCTTTCCTTTTAATGTTGTGTACCGCATTTTCCCGGATCATCTTTACATCATAGCGATTGCGCATCAAAGACGCCGTCCGGATTACTGGCGTCAGCGCACATGAACCCCACAATAGATAACTTGCTGGAACAGGCCCATACGCTGCTGGCGCGGCTGGAAAGACTATTGCCTGCTGCCAGGCCGACCGAACCAGATTGGAAAACAGCCTGCGCTTTTCGCTGGGATCATCAACAACGCACACTTCATCCCGTGCCGAATTTTCAGCGCATCGCGCTGGCGGATTTACTCGGCATAGATCAACAGAAGCAGCGCATTCAACAAAACACGCTACAGTTCGTACGCGGTGGCACAGCCAACAACGTGTTACTGAGTGGTGCGCGTGGCACGGGCAAATCATCTTTGGTCAAAGCTTTATTAAATGAATATGCGGAGCAGGGGCTGCGCGTCATTCAGATAGACAAACAAGGCTTGATGGATTTGCCACTCATCATTGGCATGGTGCAGGGGCGGGTTGAGCGCTTCATTTTGTATTGTGACGATTTATCTTTCAACGCTGATGAGCCTGGCTACCAGGCGCTGAAAGCTGCGCTGGATGGTGACCTGGTGACCTTCTCTGATAACTTGCTGATCTATGCCACTTCCAACCGTCGGCATTTAATGCCGGACTATATGCAGGATAATCTTGCTACGAAATATGTGGGGGATGAAATTCATCCGGCAGAAAGTGTAGAGGAGAAAGTGTCGCTGTCGGAGCGATTTGGTTTGTGGATTTCGTTTTACCCGTTTAACCAGGACGAATATCTGGATATTGTTGCGCATTGGTTGGGCCATCATGGGTGGCAACATGGCATGACGGATGAAGTGCGCAGTGCGGCATTGCAATGGGCGTTGATGCGAGGATCGAGGAGTGGGCGGGTGGCGGGGCAGTTTGCGAGGGATTGGTGTGGGCGGGCGTCATTCCGGGCTTAACCCGGAATCCAGCAGAAAGCAAAAACCGCCGCAGGCACAACAACTCCCTCACCCGCTGGCGGGATCAGCAACAATCAGAACCAATCCCGTAGCTATTTCCACCGTCTGTGCGCTACCGCACATAGCCTTATTAAGGAACTAGCGAGCATCTAAATGCTGTATCGTCACTTCGTCTATTTTTTCCTTCATCTGCCACTTCAGTTTTTTGTTCTGGCTACCTTGTCTTGGCAAGAATGTTCCATTGGTGCTGAATAGCCACCGAAGTTTGCTGAATCCCTGAACCCTTAAAGCCAGAAAGTGCAAATCATGACTACATCCAAAGCAGCAGTAAAATCCAGCCCAGCGAACAAACCTGAGCATAGAGTATCCCTCCCCAAAGCGCCGACTGGTATTCAAGGCCTGGACGAAATCACTGGCGGCGGTTTACCCAAAGGCCGACCAACGCTGGTGTGCGGCAGTGCGGGCTGTGGCAAAACCCTGCTCGCCATGGAATTTCTGGTGCGCGGCGCAACAGAGTTCAACGAGCCAGGCGTCTTTATGGCTTTCGAGGAAACGGCCAAAGACCTGACGCAAAACGTAGCGTCGCTGGGTTTCGACTTGAATGATCTGATCGCCCGCAAAAAAATGGTGCTGGATTTTGTGTACATTGAACGCAGCGAAATAGAAGAGACCGGTGAATACGATTTGGAAGGATTATTTATCCGCCTGGGTCTTGCCATAGACTCCATCGGCGCCAAGCGCGTGGTGCTGGATACCATCGAATCGCTGTTCGCGGGTTTGCCTAACCCGCTTATTCTGCGCGCCGAATTGCGCCGCCTGTTCCGCTGGCTGAAAGATAAAGGCGTGACAGCCGTCATCACCGGTGAACGCGGCGATGAAACCTTGACGCGCCAAGGGCTGGAAGAATATGTCTCAGACTGCGTGATCGTGCTCGATCATCGCGTGACCGACCAGGCATCTTCGCGGCGCTTGCGCGTAGTCAAGTATCGCGGCTCCACTCACGGCACTAACGAATACCCATTCCTGATTGATGAAGACGGCATTTCGGTGTTGCCGGTCACCTCGCTCGGTTTGCAGCACTCGGTCTCTACCGAGCGTATCCCCACCGGCGTGGCGCGCCTGGATGCGATGCTGGGCGGCGTCGGTTATTACCGTGGCAGCAGCGTGCTGATCTCCGGCACCGCGGGCACTGGCAAGAGCAGTCTGGCTGCGCACTTCGTTAACGCCGCCTGCCGTCGCGGCGAACGCGCGCTGTATTTTGCGTTCGAGGAATCGCCCAGCCAGATCATCCGCAACATGCGTTCCATCGGGTTAGATTTGGCACCGTGGGTGAAAAAAGGTCTGCTGGTTTTTCAGGCGACCCGCCCCTCGTTTGCCGGGCTGGAAATGCAACTGACGATGATGCACAAAACGATCAATACCTTCAAACCGCAGGTGGTGGTGGTGGATCCATTAAGCGGTTTCATTATCGGCGGCAATGAGGTGGAGGTTAAATCCATGCTGATGCGGCTGGCAGATTTCCTTAAAACGAATCAGATCACCACCTTGTTTACCAGTTTAACTTCGGGCGACAGCCGATCAGGAATAACTGACGTGGCCATTTCGGCCTTGATTGATACCTGGTTGATACTGCGCGACATTGAAATCGGCGGTGAACGCAA
>JAUSKS010000224.1 GCA_030646595.1 Gallionellaceae bacterium
ATTGCGTTCTTCCTGGCGGGTGTAGGGTTTGTCGGTAATTGGGCGGAATAGTCCCAGCATCCCGGTACAACGGCCTTGTTCTTGTGTTTTGGCATAGATAACATAGTGGGCATTCATGCCACGAAAAATTTCGTTATAAAAATCCGTGCGCATGGTTTGTTTATTCAAATACCAACTGGTACTGATAAAATTATGACTACTCTTTATAAATGCCAAGCCACCTGGCCAACACTCACTTTCTTTGGGTGTGCCGTGGAATGCCTCAAAATGAAGCTGTGCTACCGCTAAATTGTTCTGGATATTTTCATCATAAATGTTGGTGTGCTCGCTATCGTCACCGATCCAAAAGAAGATGTTTTGAAAGCTAGGGATGTAGTTGTGCAGAGCCTGCATCAGCGCAGGCATAATGACTTCGCCACCCAGACCGAGACAGCAAAGTTGGCGTATATGCGTGAGCGCAGCTTGAGCTTTCATTTTGCTTGGGCTTCATGCGTTTCCTTGGTGGCGAAGTAAAACATAGTTTTGTAAGGATGCAAAGCGGGTAAGTGCCAAGGAGATTAATCATTCTGCGCCAGTCGTGGTTTGGACAAGGCCGGGTTCTGCGCAAAATAGCGTTTAATGCCGCCTAAAATGGCGCGCGCCAGTTTTTCCTGATAGCCCTCATCATTCAGTCGCCGCTCTTCCGTGGGATTGCTAATGAAAGCGGTTTCTACCAGCACTGATGGAATGTCTGGCGATTTCAGCACAGCGAAGCCTGCTTGCTCTACTATGCCACGATGCAGGGTGTTGATGCTGCCCAGCTCGTTCAGCATATGTTTGGCCAGCTTGAGGCTGTCGCTGATAGTGGCGGTTTGCGACAGGTCGAGCAGGGTGCGCGCCAGATAAGGATCCTGGCTCGCCAGATTGATACCGCCAATGAGATCGGCCTCATTTTCCTTTTTCGCCAGCCAGCGTGCGCTGGTGCTGGTCGCGCCGCGTTCCGACAAGGCAAATACCGAAGATCCGCGCGCATTGGGTTTGATGAAAGCATCGGCATGTACCGAGACGAATAAATCCGCATGGATCTGACGCGCTTTTTGTACGCGGCTATTCAAGGGAATGAAATAATCTCCATCGCGTATCAGCACACCGCGCATGCCCGGTGTATCGTCCAGCAATTCCTTGAGTTTGCGCGCAATCGCCAGCGTGACATGCTTTTCATGCGTACCGCCGCGTCCCTGTGCGCCGGGGTCTTCGCCGCCATGCCCGGCGTCTATGGCGATGAGCAAGGTACGTGATCTTATTTCCGGGGGGGCTTTTATAGTCGGTGGTGGGATCTCGGCCATTTCAGGCTGCGGTGGCGTGATGGGTAAAACTGTTGAAGCGGGCAAGCTGGTTTCCGACTTCAACACCAAAGCCATTAAAGGATCAACGGGGACGAGCGGATAAATATCCAGCACCAGCCGATGATTATATTCCGCAACCGGTTTTAGATTGAATAACTGGGGTTTGACTTCCGCCTTGAGGTCCAGCACCAGCCGCACCACACCTGGCTTGAACAGGCCCACACGTACGCTTTGGATATAAGGGTCGTTCTGACCGATCTTGGCCGCAAGTTCATCGAGCACACCGTGCAGCTCAACATCTTCCAGATCAATAACCAGTCGTTCGGGGTTTTTTAAAATGAACTGGTTGTAGCGCAGGGGCACACTGGATTCCAATGTCAGCCGCGTATATTCCTGCGCGGGCCACACGCGCGCGGCGCTGATAGCAACAGCTGCCTGGGCAAAGGGATGCCACAGCACTAATAATAAGAGAGTGATTAACCTTGCAGCGCTTTTAAGCATTCCCTTCCATTCTGTGTATTGGCACGAACTTCAATTTTACGCCCACCGGAAAATTTTTCACCCGCCAGCATTTCAAAGCGGATTTCCATATCTGCCTGGGGCACCAGGCCCTGCGCCTTGTTGGGCCATTCCACCAGGCATATATTGTTGCCGTCAAACTCATCGCGAAAGCCCGCAGCCTCCCATTCGTCTTCATCATGAAAGCGGTACAGGTCAAAGTGGCGCAAGTGTAACCCAGCGGCTTGATAGTGCTCAAGCAAGGTATAAGTCGGGCTTTTGACGCGCCCTTTATAGCCCAGTGTTTGCAGCATGGCCCGTACCAGGGTGGTTTTTCCGGTGCCCAGATCGCCATGCAGATGCACCACCAATCCCGCTTTGAGCGTGGGTGCCAGCCGTGCCGCAAAAGCGCAGGTGGCTATCTCATCCGCCAAGGCCAGGTTTATTCGGCTATCATTTGACTCATGCAAAGCGCTACACCTCAAGTAATAGATTACCGCACACTCGCCACCCGAATAAAGGAGTGGGGCCAGGCGCTGGGCTTTCAGGCCGTGGGCATCAGCGATACCGATCTGCATGAAGCCGAAGCGCGCTTGCAGGAATGGCTGGCGCAGGGTTATCACGGCGAGGTGGATTATATGGCAAAACACGGCGTCAAGCGCAGCCGTCCGGCAGAACTGATACCGGGTACGCTGCGCGTGATTTCGGTGCGCATGGATTATTACCCGCCGCATGCCCAAGATAGTTGGCAGGTGCTGCAAGACGGCAGCCGGGCTTTTATTTCCCGCTATGCTTTAGGGCGCGATTACCACAAGGTTTTACGTCAGCGCCTGGAAAAGCTGGCGCAAAAAATTCGTAGCGAGATTGGCGACTATAATCATCGCGTCTTTACCGACAGCGCGCCGGTCATGGAAGTGGAGCTGGCACGCAAGGCCAGGCTGGGCTGGCGCGGCAAACACACATTGTTGTTGTCACGCGAACGCGGCTCCTGGTTTTTTCTGGGGGAGCTGTATACCGATTTACCCTTGCCGGTTGATGAGCCAGCAGCAGAACATTGCGGCAGTTGCACCGCCTGCATCACTGTGTGCCCGACCCAGGCCATCGTTGCGCCGTATAAGCTGGATGCGCGGCGCTGCATTTCCTACCTCACCATCGAGCTTAAAGGCAGCATTCCGCTGGAGTTTCGCCCACTCATCGGTAACCGTATCTATGGCTGTGACGATTGCCAACTGGTATGTCCGTGGAACAAGTTTGCGCACAAAAGTCTGGAAACGGATTTTGCGGTACGGCATGGGCTGGATGATATTGCATTGACTGAATTATTTGCCTGGGACGCAGCCACCTTCCAGCAGAAATTTTCCGGCAGTGCAGTGTATCGCATCGGTCATGAACAATGGTTGCGCAACATCGCCGTGGCCCTGGGCAATACGCCGCACAGCACAGAGGTAATGGCAGCATTACGTTCGCGCCAGGAGGATTCCTCGCCGCTGCTGCGTGAACATGTGGCATGGGCGCTGGAGCAGCAGTCACGATACTGAAGTTAATATGTACGGCAACGTACAGAACCTCTGCCACATTCCGGATATTTTTCTCCCGCTGAAGGAAAATTGACCTCGGCCGCTAATGCACTCATCAATCACCAGAGGAGAAATTTATGGAGAAAACCAAACAGCAATCAGCAGGATCGGGCAAGAATGATGCCATTTCCTTGCTGATGCAGGATCATAAAGCGGTGAAAAAATTATTCAAGGAATTTGAAAGTCTGAAAGACGACGAAGATAGTGATGACCAGAAGGCAGAAATTGTGCAGCAGATATGTACCCAGTTAACCATCCATGCGCAGATTGAAGAAGAAATATTTTATCCGGCAGCGCGTGAGGCCATTGATGATGGGGATGTGATAGACGAGGCTGAGGTAGAACATGCTGGTGTCAAGGAACTCATCACGCAACTGGAAAGCATGCAGCCCGGCGATGACCAGTATGACGCCAAGGTGACTGTACTGAGCGAGTACATAAAACATCATGTCGGGGAAGAAGAAGGGCAAATGTTTCCCCAGGTGAGAAAAGCCAAGGTGGATCTGCAAGCGCTTGGTGAAGCCTTGCAGGAACGCAAGGAAGAATTAATGGCAGAGATGGATATTATGCCTGAGCCTCATGAAATTCCTGCCAAATCACCAAGCGGTCGCCGCAGTATCAGTAAATAAGCTCATGCGAATTTTGCCCGGAGCCAACCCGTAACATTAAACTTAAGAGGAAATATCATGGAAACATCAGAAAATTTTAAAGCAGGCGCAGATGAGTTTGCCCATAATGGCATGGCCAAGATAGATAAAGCCAGTTCCAGCGCCCATGCGTCGATAGACAAAATGTCCAAGGCAGCACGTCCAGTTGTTGATCAGCTGGCTTCGGGTGCGCATCAGGCAGTGGATAAAATTGCCGGTGCGGCTAACACAGCTGCCGATTCTTTGGAGGCCAAGCGCGCGCAATTGATGGAAGTGCAAAAGCGTCTGACGGAAGAATTTCGGGGTTATGTGCGCCAATATCCACTGGCTTCGGTCGGCGTTGCGATCGGCGCTGGCTTTCTGATTAGCCGTTTTTTCAAATCGCGGTAAAATTATTTACCCCGAACGCAGCGGTTATCCTGCTCGTCCGGGGTGAATGATTCAGGCATGCGCAATTTGCGCAGCATACGGCGCTGCCGTTCTAACCTGTTTGAGCGGCAGCGTAACAATAAAAGTTGCGCCTTGTCCGGGTTGGCTGCGGGCCGTAATCGTGCCGCCATGACGCTCGACGATTTTGTGGCATATGGATAAACCGATGCCGGTGCCTTCATACTCTTCCCGTCCGTGCAGGCGCTCAAAAATCACGAAAATACGATCCAGATATTTTTCATCAAAGCCGATGCCATTATCTTCCACTACGATAGTGCAAGAATTGTTGCCAGGGTTTTGTACCGGTTGCTGGTAAATTTTCACCTTGGGCGCTGCTTCCCCTTTGAATTTGAGCGCATTGCCGATCAGGTTTTGCAGCAGTTGGTGCATTTGTAGTGGATCAGCATCGATGACTGGCAGTTCGCCCAGCTCTACCCGACCGCCGCTTTGTTCAATCCGTGTCTCCAGATCAGCCACCACTTCTTGCGCAATCTGTTTCATATCTGTAGCAACGAATGGTTGCGCCAAAGTCGTGATGCGCGACAAAGTCAGCAAGTCATTAATAAGGGCCTGCATGCGCTTGGAGGCGTGCTGCATGCGTTCCAAATAATCCCGCCCTTCCTCGCTGAGCGATGCACCGCAGGTATTTTTCAGACGATCCCCGAATACAGAAATTTTGCGTAAGGGTTCCTGTAAATCATGTGCGGCGATGGAAGTAAACTCCATCAATTCACGGTTACTTTTTTCAAGTTTGAGGGCCAACTTCTGCAATGCCATTTGTGCTTTTTTCTGTTCGGTAATATCACGGGCGATGGCAGAAATTCCCGTGACCGCGCCATCACTGGCCTTGATCGGGGAGAATGTGACGGAGACATTAACCGGTTCGCCAAGCTGGCGCTGCCAGACTGCTTCATAATGCGATGCGCTTCCTTCTCCCGCATAAATTTTATTCAGTAATTGCAGGATGTCATCATTGCGCTCTTGCTGAGCGTAAAGCGAGGCGAGCGTCCGCCCCTTTATTTCCGTTTCGGCGTAGCCAAATATTTTTTCTGCGCCCTTGTTCCAGGTGGCGATGATGCCCTGTTGTGTCAGGCCAATGACTGCGTCTTCGGAAGATCCCACTATGCCAGCCAGTTGCCATAGGGCTTTTTCGGCATTGACCGAGATATAAAAAGCCATGAACAGATAGCTGACCAGTAACAGCACCATGATGGCAGTTGCCCAGCCCATAT
>JAUSKS010000229.1 GCA_030646595.1 Gallionellaceae bacterium
CAACTTGCCGCTGCTGCCGCCACAGAAAATCTCAAGCCGATAACAGATGATGCGCTGCTGGACGAAGTGACCGGTTTGGTCGAGCGCCCCAATGTGCTGGTCGGAAAATTTGATCCGGTATTTCTCGAAGTGCCGCCGGAATGTTTGATTCTGACCATGAAGGCAAACCAGAAATATTTCCCACTGTTGGATAGCAAAGGAAAACTCACGAATAAATTTTTGATCGTCTCCAATATTCATCCGGCAGATGCCAGCAAGGTAACCAGTGGCAATGAGCGCGTGGTGCGCCCGCGTTTGGCCGATGCGAAATTTTTCTTTGATCAGGATCGCAAGAAAATCTTGGCCGCGCGCGTGCCAGGTTTGAACAAAGTGGTTTATCACAACAAGCTGGGCACACAAGGTGAGCGTAGCGGGCGCGTACAGGCGATTGCCCAGGCGATAGGATTGCAATTGGGTGGCGCGGCACTGGCTGCGCAAGCGGGCGAAGCCGCGATGCTGGCCAAAGCGGATTTGCTGACGGATATGGTGGGCGAATTTCCTGAACTGCAAGGCATCATGGGGCGCTATTACGCGCAACATGATGGGTTGAGCGACGACATTGCATACGCTATTGAAGACCACTACAAGCCGCGTTTTGCGGGGGATGAATTGCCGCGCAACCCGGTTGGTATTTGTGTGGCACTGGCGGATAAACTGGAGACATTGGTTGGGATGTTTGGCATCGGGCAAATGCCGACTGGAGACAAAGACCCCTTCGCTTTGCGCCGTCATGCGCTGGGGGTGATTCGCATACTAATTGAACGCGACCTTCCGCTTGAATTGAGTTGGTTATTTCACACCGCCCGTTTGGCAGAAGCCCAGATAATTACAGCGCTGTCTGATTTTATCTATGACCGTCTTGCTGGCAGTTTGCGTGAACAAGGCTATTCGGCGCAGGAAGTGGAAGCCGTAGTAGGCCTACGCCCACAGCGTTTAGGCGACGTGCCAAAACGTCTTGCTGCAGTGCGCGCTTTTTCTGCATTGCCGGAAGCTGCCGCACTGGCGGCGGCTAATAAGCGGGTCAGTAATATCCTGAAGAAGGCTGAAGGCACAGCTAGCAGCGAGGTCCAAGCCACGCTGCTACAAGAACCTGCCGAGCAGATGTTGCATCAGGCATTGAGCCAAATTGCACCTAAGGCGGATGCGGCATTTAAGGCGGGTGACTACACGGCATCATTACAAGTTTTGGCGGGGTTGCGTGCCCCTGTTGATGCCTTCTTCGATAAGGTGATGGTGAATGCCGAAGATAAGGCGTTGCGTACTAATCGTCTCGCCTTGTTGTCGCAATTGCAACAGGCGATGAACCGTGTTGCCGATATTTCCAAACTGGCAGTTTGAGAAAAAGCGCCCTCTCCCCCAGCCCCGGCCCCTCGCTACGCTCTCCCCAGGGGAGAGGGGTGCGCGATAGCGCGGGAGAGGGCATGATTGTTGTTCTATTTTAATGTCACCAGCACTATGGAAAAAATACGCCTCTCAAAATTAATGTCGGAACAAGGCTTGTGCTCGCGCCGCGAAGCAGATAGTTATATCGAGCGCGGCTGGGTGCAGGTGGATGGCATGACGATCACTGAATTGGGTACGCGCATTGATCCCGCGCAACGCATTACGCTCAATCGTGCTGCGCAAACGCAGCAACAGACGCGGGTGACTATCCTGCTGAACAAGCCCATCGGTTATGTTTCCGGGCAGGCAGAAGATAATCACAAGCCTGCGGTTACGCTGATCAATGCTGCTTCGCGCTTTGCCAATGATAAATTACCGCTGGCTTTTCATCCGCGCCATTTAATGGGCATCGCCCCCGCCGGCCGCCTGGATATTGATTCGCAGGGTTTATTGGTGTTGACTCAGGATGGCCGCATTGCCAAACAATTGATCGGGGAAGACTCGGCCATTGATAAGGAATATCTGGTGCGGGTGCAAGGCAAAATTATCGGCAATGGTTTGTCGCTGTTGAATCATGGCCTGAAGTTGGAGGGGGTGGCTTTGAAGCCGGCCAAGGTGACTTGGCAGAATGATGATCAGCTGCGCTTTATTCTGCAGGAAGGCAAGAAGCGGCAAATCCGCCGCATGTGTGAATTGGTCGGACTGAAAGTCACAGGCTTGAAACGGGTGCGTATAGGCAAGATCAAGTTGGGAGATTTGCCGGTGGGGCAATGGCGCTATCTGCAAGAAGGCGAAACATTTCTGGCGACTCCGCACAAGTAATTATTTCAGCACTTGTAACAGATTGCTAAAATCGTCCGTCCATAGTCGCCACTCCGGTCGTGATTGAATGCGATAGGCAGCAGAGTGGCTGACAGGCAGGTCAACCGTGGGCAACGCAAGCCAGGCCGGGTCGGCTGACACCAGCACCCAATGGCTACCGCTGTGAAAATCCTTTCTTTCTTCCAGAATAGATGCGGCCTTGAGATTGTGGGCATGAGCAATCTGCTGCACCATGGGCGCGAGATCGAGATAGAGATTATTTACGTTGAAGGCAATTACGCCGCCCGGCTTCAAGTCGCGTAAATATACGGCCAGCGCTTCGCGGGTAATAAGATGAGTGGGGATGGCAGCACTGGAAAACGCATCCACCACCAGCACATCGAATTGCTGATCAGGTTCGCGCTCCAGACTGAGTCGCGCATCTCCCAGCACCATTTCAATTTTTGCGGCGCTGTCTGCAAGATAGGTAAATTGCTGATTGGCGATTTGGATAACCGCAGGGTTGATTTCATAAAAACGATAAACATCACCCAGTCTGCCGAAAGCTGCGATCGTGCCTGCGCCCAGACCGATGGCACCCACGCGCGCATTAGGTGGCAAGGCCAGCAAGGTGCGCCCTAACCCCGAAGTGGGGCGGTAATAAGTAATCGGGGTGCGACGCCAACGTCCGGCGGGATATTGATCACCCTGCATGACCAAGCCATGCGTCAACATGCGTCTGTACTGATCCGGATTGGGGCTTTTATTTTCGTACACGCGCACTACCCCGTAAAAATTTCGCTTAACCGCCAGCGTGCTGTTGACAGATGTGCTGATGTGGTAAATAGCGCTGGCGCTGGTAAACAACAGGACAGCGGTACTGATTCCCATGACTATGGGTTTTTGGTGACGCATTTGATACAGGCCCAGCGCAGCTAACAGCGCCAGGCCGATTCCAAGTTCGTAAAACCCTGGCATGATCAGCGGTGTAATAAGACCCACCAGTATGGCACCTGCTGCACCGCCCAGCGAGACCATCAGATAAAAACGCGTGAGGTAGCGCGGAGCAGGGCGCAAGCGGTTAAGCTCACCGTGACAGAACATGCAGGCGATAAACAGCCCAGTCAAAAACAAGCCAATCTGCACCATCAACTTGGTCAGCAGAGGCGGATAAATCAGCGCCCATGCCATGGCACATAACACTACTGCGAGCAGGCCTAGAAATAAATTACGCTTATACCAACCGCGTCCGTCAAAACACAAAATAAAAGTCAGCAGATAAATACTGAGCGGCAACACCCAGAGCAAGGGAATGGCAGCGACATCTTGTGACAGATGGTTGGTTACCGCGAGTAATAATAAAGAACCCATCGCAGCCAGCAGCATCCACAGAAATTGCCTGCTGACGGTGGGTGGTGGCTCCCAATTTTCATCTGTTGCTGGCTGTGCTGCGGGTACAGTCGCGTGTGCTGACCGCCAGCTATGCCAGGCTGTCGCGCCACACAGTGCCACAAAAACAATATAAATAACTGACCAGGTTTGCGCTTGGGTAGTCGTGCTTAACCACGGTTCGATGAGCAGTGGATAGCCCAGCAAGGCCAGCATGGAAGCGAAGTTGGATAAGGCAAATAAACGATACGGGCTTTTATCCGGGTAGGCTTGCGCGAACCAGGCTTGAATCAAGGGGCTGGTAGTGGAAAGTAAAAAATAAGGCAACCCTATGGTAACGGTAAGCAGTTGCACAATACGCCAAGCTGGATCTTCGCTCCCGCCCGGCTTCCAGCTTACATCCGGCATGATGGGCAAGAGCAATAAGCTCAAGACCAGTAAGGTTACATGGAGCAGGGTTTGTCGTTTGGCGGTGAGCTGCCGTATGCTCCAGTCTGCATAAGCGTAGCCGAATAGCAGCACAGATTGGAAAAATACCAGACAAGTTGCCCATACTGCTGCGGAACCGCCAAACCACGGCAATATCTGCTTGGCAGTAATGAGCTGCAACAGGAACAGCAAAAAAGCGCTGACAAAAATGGTAAGGGCGTAGAGAGACATGGGTTTATTCCATTGCTAATTTACTGGGGCTTTAATCTTGCTCCCTCATCCCAACCCTTACACCCGCAAGAGGTACGCCGGTGGATACCCCGCTGCTTCGCAGCGACCCTTCCGCAGTCCCGGTAGGAGAAGGGCTTTGCATCCCTCTCCCTCCAGGAGAGGGACTGAGGGTGAGGGAACCAATCTGGCATTATTAAAATGAAGGTTCTATATCAGCATAAATTGGGTGAAGCCAGCCGATAAGCCGGGTTCTGTCGTGGACAGTCATTCCTCTAGGCGTTTCGTTACCTGACGCTCCAGCGGCCTACCCGCAGACGACGCGAG